>NZ_SMKS01000052.1:0-43272 GCF_004348435.1 Saccharopolyspora terrae
GTGTGGGATGGGGGTGGGGTTGTTGCGGGTCGGGTGATCTGACCGATGTGTGCGCACCCTGCTCGGCGTGGGAGTGGCGGTGTGTGCCTGGGGCTCACCGCGGGGGTGCGGTGTACGCGACCCGGTCTCACGCCGAGCTGGAAGAGATCGTGCGCATTCCGCTGATCGAGTACCTGGTCGTGGCGGTGTTCGTCCTGCTCACGTGGCTCGGCTTGCGCCTTCCGCCTGTTCTGCAGGTCGGAGCAGCAGCGCGAACCCGTCGGGCAGCGCTAGTCGGAGGTCCAGAGCTCGTCCAGCGAGAGCCGGCCGGTTGGGATCGCCGATCGACCCGCCGGGCTCGGTGCGGGATGTCCCAGCGCGATCCCGGTGCGGACCTGCCACGGGGCGGAGAAGCCTGCGAGGGCAGTGACCCGCTCGACGTTGTCCTCCGGGAAGAAGGTCACCGGGCACGAGCCGAGCCCGAGAACGTGCGCGGCCAGCATGATGTTCTGCGCCACTCGGCCACCGTCGAACGCGGCGTCGCTCCAGCTGAGGTCGAGGGCGAGCAGCAGCACCACGGGCGCCGCTCGCAGGTGCACCGCGTAAGCGCCGCGGCGACTCAGCTCCGCGCGCGTGTCCGGACTCCGCACGGTGTGGAACCGCCAGGGCTGGCGATTGCGCGCGGACCCCGTCCACCGCGCGGTCTCCACCACCGACCGCAGCACGTCGTCGCCGACCGCGTCATCGGTGAACCACCGGGTGGCCCGCAACGACGCCAGCGCTCCGAGTGAATCTGCCATGCGGCCGACACTATCGGCCTGCGTCGCGGCTGGTGAGGCGAGTCGTCAGCACCCGCGCCCGGGCCTTTCGCCCCTGCCTGCCGGGAAGACCCACCGGCACCCTTCCGTACTACAGCCGGACAGCAGCCTGAGGGGGATCCGAACATGACCGCCGAACAGCCGTACTACCCGCGACCCGTGCCACCCGCGATGACGTCCCCAGCACCCACCAACGGCATGTCGGTGGCCGCGCTGGTCCTGGGCATTCTCGGGATCGCGCCGCTGGCAGTGATCTTCGGCCACCTCGCCGCGCGCGACATCAGGAACAACCCGCCGCAGTCGGGGTACGGCATGGCGATCGCCGGGCTGGTGCTGGGGTACGTGGTCCTGGCGGTGTGGGCGATGGTCTTCGTCTTCTTCCTCGTCGTCATGATCGGAGCCTCGACCATCCCCACTGCCTAGGGCTCCTGGCGGAGGGGTGGCCGGCCGGTGCCGGGGCAGGGGAAGGAGCACCGGCCGACCTGGAACCGGTCTCGGCGCGGAGCCCGGCCGAGCGGTAACGGGCCGCCTCGGCTGTAGTCCAGTGGTCGCCGATGGCCGTCCCAGGGCTGTTGCAGATCACCGAATACGCTCGCGCCGCTTCAGTCGCAGCGGGCCTGCCGACGAACGAGCTCGAAACCAGAGTGATGGTGAGGGCGTCACGTCGGGAGGTGCTGACCCGCAGGTCTCCTCTTCGGTTCCACGCCTTGATCGGTGAATACGCTCTCCGCGACCAGATCGGCACTTCCGAGGTCATGGCCGATCAACTCGCGCATCTCCGAGACATGGCCAGTCGCGAGAACGTGACGATCCAGGTCGTTCCATCGCTCGTAGGCTGGCATCCAGGGCTGGTCGGGCCGTTCATCCTGTACGAGTTCCCCGACTCTCCGGCGACGGTGCACTTCGAGCACTACAGCTCTGGTGCCTTCGTCGTCGATGTCGTTGATGTGCAGGAGTATCGACAAGCGATCGACGCGATCGGCAAGCTGGCTCTGAGCCCTGAAGCTAGCGCGGAGCTCATAAGCAGGATCGCGGAGGAGAAGGAGAGCGAGAGATGAGTGAGATCCAGGGTTGGCGGAAGTCCTCGCGCAGCCACCCGAATGGAAACTGCGTGGAGGTTGGTCGCGTGGTCGGCTGGCGGAAATCCAGTTTCAGCCACCCCAACGGCGACTGTGTCGAGGTGGGGGACTTATCCGGCCACGCTGCGGTGCGTGATTCGAAGGCGCCGGACGCGGGGTACTTCACCGCGACGCCGTCGCAGTGGGGGGCGTTCCTCGACGCGGTGAAGGGTGGTCGGTTCTCGCTCTGAGGGCATCGCAGCCCCGCCGTGCGCGACACTACTCATCGTGCAAAGCCGACTACGGAACGCCACTTCGCCTGAAGCGGACCTTCCGGGCGGTGGGTGCTCGCCGGATTCGCCGTGAATCGTTGCGCGTGAAGACTCGACCTGGCGCGTCGTCCCGACTAGACAGACACCCAACACAAGGACGACGGAACAACGAGGTTCAGCCATGTCGGACTCCGTGCAGCACGCTGCGGGCGCTGGTCGCACCCGGGATGAGAAGCGGTTGCTCGCCAGCACGCTCGTCGGGACGACCATCGAGTGGTACGACTTCTTCATCTACGCGCAGGCGGCGAGCCTGGTGTTCGCGCCGCACTTCTTCAAGCCCCTGAGCGCCGACGCACCGGGGGTTGCCAGCCTGCTGTCGCTGGCGACCATCGGCATCAGCTTCCTGTTCCGGCCGCTCGGAGCGGTCGTCGCCGGGCGGTTCGGTGACCGGCTCGGGCGCAAGGCGATGCTGGTCATGACGCTGATCATGATGGGGTCGGCGACCGCGCTGATCGGGCTGCTGCCGACCTACGCGCAGATCGGGGTCGCGGCTCCGATCCTGCTGATCGTGCTGCGCATCGTGCAGGGCTTCTCCGCAGGTGGGGAGTGGGGTGGCGCGGCGCTGATGGCCGTCGAGCACGCGCCGCACGGCAAGCGCGGGTACTTCGGGTCCTACCCGCAGACCGGTGTGCCGCTCGGGTTGATCCTGGCCACCGGTGTGCTGTGGGTGATCAGCTCCTCGACCAGCGAGGAGCAGTTCAACTCCTGGGGCTGGCGGATTCCGTTCCTGCTGTCCGTGGTGCTCATCGTGTTCGGCTACCTGGTGCGCCGGCTCGTCGAGGAGAGCCCGGTCTTCCAGGAGTTGCTGGAGCGCAAGGCCTACTCCTCGGCGCCGCTCACGGAGCTGTTCCGCAGCAGCAGCCGAGGCGTCGTGCTGGCCGCGCTCATCTTCATCGCCAACAACGCCGCCGGGTACCTGGTCATCGCCTACTTCCTCAGCTACGGCAAGACCCTCGGGCTGTCCCGCCCTACGGTGCTGGCGGCGACGATCGTCGGCGCCGTCGGCTGGCTGGTGTTCACCGTCTACTCCGGCGCGCTGTCCGACCGGATCGGGCGCGTGCGCACCTTCCAGATCGGCTACGCGGCGGTGTTCGTGTGGATGCTGCCGATGTTCCTGATGATGGAAACCGGCAGCGGTGTGATGTTCGCGCTGGCCATCGTCGTGCTCTCGTTCGGCATCGGGCTGTCCTACGGGCCGATGTCGGCGATGTACGCCGAGATGTTCCCGGCCAAGGTGCGCTACTCCGGCGTGTCCATCGGGTACGCCTTCGGCGCCATCCTCGGCGGGGCCTTCGCGCCCACCATCGCCGAGGCGCTGACCCAGGCCACGGGCAGCGCCTACGCGGTCGGCGCGTACATCATGGTGCTCAGCATCATCTCGATCATCGCCGTCACCATGGTCCGCGAACCCCGCGGCGCCGACCTGAACGCGTAGCCCCGTCCTCGGCGGTGCGGGGGGATTCCAATTTCGCGCGAAATTCGAGCCTCACGAAGCGGAGTCGAATTTCGCGCGAAATTGGAATCCCCCGCACTCCGGGCGGTTCCTCGCCGTATTGTCGCCGTGCGGTGGTCCGCAGCCGGGCCGGCGGTGATCGGAACGGGGTGTGAACGTGGGTGGCGCTGTGGTTGAGGGTGAGGAGCGCGATACCGGCGATGCCGCGCTCGAAGTGCTGCGGACGGAGCTGGCGAGGGCGGATGCCGCGATCGCCAGGACCGACACCAAGGCGAGCGTGCTGCTCGCGGTCTTCGGACCGATCGTGACGGTGGGCGCGGCGGCGGTCCAGCGCATCCCGCTGCCCGCGGCCGGGCGGATCGCGTTGTGGGGCGCGCTGGTGCTGATGCTGCTGGCAGTCCTGCTCCTGCTCGCCGTGGTGCGACCGCAGCTGCGCGGCAGCGGATTTCACCGCAGCAGGCGGATGACCGACGAGGAGATGGCGGGCTTCGTCGAGCGCATCGTCGAAGACCCGCAGCGCTGGTACCGCCAGCAGCTGCTCACCATCTCCCGCCTCGGCGCGACGAAGTTCCGCAGAGTCCGACTGGCAACGGCCCTCATCGGCACAGGCATGCTCACGGCAGTCCTCGCCGTGGCGTCATCGCAGTGGTGACACCACAGCTCAACGAGAAAGGCCGTTGCCTCTTCAACGAGAAAGGCCGTTGCCTCTGTGGTTTCCCCCTCGTTGTGCGGCGATGATGAGCGCGCTGACGGCCAGTGGGGGAAGTGCCCACAGGGCAGCGGTGATGTAGCCGTATTGGTCGGGCAGCAGCGCGCCGTTCGGGGTGGTGGCGGCGAGCAGGAAACCGGCGAGCGCGCTCCCGATGCTCATCCCGATGCTGCGAGCGATCTGGTTGATCGAGAGCACGCTGGCCGTCTCTTCCTGCGGCACACCGACGAGGACGAGCTTGGGCATGACCGCGAACAGCCCACCGACGGCGAAGCCGAGCAAGGCGATCGCGGCGAGCACGGCCAGGAGCGATCGGTTGGCGACGGCGAACAGCAGTGCGCTGCCTGCGGCGATCACGACCGAGAACGCGTAGGTCCCACGCTCGGTGATGCGTGTGATGAGGCTGGGCACCGCTCTTCCCGCCGCGAACCCGAGCAGCGAGAACGGAATCAGCGCTGCACCCGCGGCGACGCCGGGAAGCGCGAATCCGTAGTGGGCGCCCACCGGAGTTTGCACGAAGCGGGTGAACAGGCTGAACAGCAGGTACAAGCCCGTTCCGGCCACGAGTATTGCGAGGTTCGCGCGCAGGACGGGACCTTGGCCGAGCAGCCGAAGGTTCACCAACGGCGCTGTGGCGCGCAGTTCGAGGAACACCCACGCGGCGAGAATCGCGACGGTGCCGGCGAGGACACCACCGGCCAGCCACAGGTTCGCCCACATGGAAGGTGTGGCGATGACCAGGAGAATCCCGAGGGTTCCGAGCGCGAGGAGCAGAGCGCCCGCGACGTCGATCCGAGGTCGCTCTCCGGGTGTTTCAGCCGGCAGTGCCCGCCAGGCGATGGCGAGCGCGGCGGCGGACAGGAGGAGGCCGAGCCCGTACGCGGCGCGCAGGCCTGCGAGTTGGTCCAGGAGGCTGATCGCCGGATAGCCGACCCCGATGCCGACGGTCGTGGCGACCGACAACGCGGCGATCGTCGACGCCGACCGCTCAAGTGGCAGGTGTGCGCGGGCCACGCTCATCAACAGCGCTCCGACCGCCACTCCGAGTCCCTGCAAGCCGCGTCCGATCAGCAACGCCGCGAAGGGCAGCGGGAGCACCGTCAGCAGTCCACCCGCCATGACCAAGGCGAGGGTGACCAGGATCGTCACACGGCGGTACGGGCCGCTGCCGAGCCGCCCGAGGACGGGACCCGCGATCGCACCGCTGAACAGCGTCACCGTCAGCGTCCACTGCGCAGCGTCGAGGGAGACGTTCATTCCAGTGGCGACCGGAGTGATGAGGGGTGCTCCGACGCTGCCGATCACCGCCCCCGCCAACGCCGTGCACACCAGTGCGGTGCTCAACCGTCCGTCGCGCCGGGCTGAGACGTCGGTACGGGTGCTCATCGGTTCGTCTCGGTCGTGATGTGCGAGAACAGGCCCGACTGGATGCGGGTGCGGACACCGTCCGCCCACGCCTCGTCGACCTGCTCGACGTCCATGGCAGCGCCCGCGTTCAACAGCATCCCGAACGCGAGGAACGTCTTCACGGTCACCGGGTCGAGGCCTGTGCCTTCCTCGGCGGTGTTCCACATCCGCGCGAAGCACTCCCGCACCGCGTCCCGCACCTCCGGGTCACCACACGCGGCGAAGCCCTGAAGCTGCAGCAGCAACCCCGTCCGGTCGGCCAGCAGGTCGAAGTACTGAGCGCCCATCGCCGAGAGCGCGTCAAGGCTCGTCCTCTCCTCGCCCGCCTCTCGCATCCCGTCGCTGACGCGCTCGAACGCCGCCCGAATCAGCTCCAGAAACAAGGCCTTCTTCGTCCCGAACATCCGGAAGACGTACGCCTGCGTGATCCCCGCCGATTTCGCGATCGCCTCGGTCGATGCGCCGTGTAGCCCTTGTTCCGCGAACTCCGGCGCCGCGATGGCGAGCACCTGGGCACGGCGTTGGGGGCCGCTCATCCGTTCAGCCATGGCGGTAAGTTACCAGTTACTAACTACTAACTAAAAGGCTGTCGGTCCACCTCAACGCCTCCTCGCTGTGGCGTCAGCGCAGTGGTGACGCCACAGCGAGGGTCGGTGGCTCAGCGGGGGAGGTTGTCGCCCTTGTGGTTGATCGCGTTGCGGGCGATCTCCAGCGGGGCCCAGCCCTTGTCGGTGGTGAACGGGCCGCCGTCGTTCCCGTGGTGCCAGTACCTGAGGCAGAAGTCGCCGTCGCGGACCAGCCGGATCGCCTGGTGGTCGATGTTGTCCGGGCTGGTGCAGTCGGGATCGCCGTTGTTGTTCAGGTCCTCGTCGAAACCGTACTTCTGGTGGGCCCAGTAACCCTTGTCGATGGCGCGGTCGTAGTCGACCGTCGTGTCCTCCTCGGAGCCGACCAGGCTCCAGTCGATCCCCTCGGCCCACGGGTCGTCGAACCCCCTGTCCTTCGCGCCGTCCGCGGACTCGTGCAGCTTGCTGATGAATCCCGAGCCGCCGTCCTGCGCCCGCGTCATCTGCCACCACTGGTGCGAGCAGTCGGCGGGGTCCGAGCACGGGTCCTTGGTGATCCCGCCGTGCGGTGTGCCGAGCGTGACGACGTCGTCGACCTCGACCTTGGGCGGGAAACCGTCCCAGCCCTCGCGCGTTCCGAGCACCGCGACGCGGGTGACCAGGCCGCCCATCGAGTGGGCCACGACGTCCACCGACTGCCCCTTGCTCGTGTAGCCGGAGTAGATGTGGTTGGCGAACTCCTTCGCGAGGTCCTGGATCGGTGTCTCGTTGTCGTTGTTGGCCCGGCCACCGACGTACTCGTCGCAGCCCTCATCGCCCTCGTAGTAGCCGATCGTGCGCACCGAGCGCCCGTCGAACTCGGCGCGGGCGTTGCCCCACAGGTCTTCGCAGTTCGCGTCAGCGCCCTCGTTGTAGCCGTGGACCAGCAGAACCGGCTTGGAATCCGCGGCTGCCGGCTCGGCTGAGGCGACAGCGGGTGCGCTCATGCCCAGGCCCGCGGCGAGGACCGCCGCGGACGCTCGGCGCCATCGTTGATCGCGCATCGAACATCCCCCGGAAAATCGACGTTCGATCAACGCTAGGGCGATCTCACCGGGCCCGCAACCGAATTGAGGAGCAGGGATCCTCGTTCTCAGCGATCACAACGGTTGCTCAGCACATCGGGACCTCGGTGTTGAGCTGAGGTGCCGGCCTCCTGCGGCGGGTGAAGACCCAGAGGCGCAGCGCTAGGAACCTGCTGGTGCCTCCGAACAGGGCCATCGCGACGACGGCTGCGGCCTCGGCCGTGCTGGACGGGGTGTCGACGGCGAGACCGAGCAGCCACAACGCGATCTGGTTCGACGCGCAGTAGTAGAGGAACACCACGAACGTCTGCAGGTGCATCCGCGTCGGGTGCTCGTCGCGATCGGCGAACACCCACCGGCGGTGCGCGATGCTGCTGGCGATCGTCGTGATCAGCACCGAGAGGACGTTGGAGAGCTCGGCGCTGAACGTCCCGCGCAGCAGCACGTAGAGCACGGCGTTGGCCAGGGTGGTCGCGGCACCGACCGCGGTGAACATCGCGGCCTGACCGACGACGTGCCCGCGGAGCCCTCCCAGGAGCTCCGCGGCACGCCTGCTGTGACTGCCCATGACCCGCCCTCCCGCACCGTTCCGATCACCAAGGTAGGTGCGGAGTGCGGGCGTTCCGGGTGAACGACCTGGGAACGTGCTGGGAACCTTCGGTCAGCGGTCCTCGTGCAGCCACTCGTCGTAGAAGGCGGGGAGGTCCGAGGCCTGGCCGCGGAACTGCGGGTCGCGCTTCTCGGTGAAGGCCGCGACGCCCTCCGCGCCGTCGCCGATGCTCGTGTAGAACATCGCCAGCGAATCGATCCGGTGCGCGTCGCGGGGGTGGTCGAGGGCGCTGTTGCGGCGCATCATCTGGCGGGTGAGCGCCGTGGCGACCGGCGACTTGCCCTTGGTCCAGGCGTCGGCGAGCTCCAGCGCGGCCTCCAGCAGGGATTCGGGCGCGTGGACGGCGTCGGCGAGCCCGGCCTCCGCGGTGGCCGCCGAGTCGAGGATGTCGGCGCGGTAGGCGAGGTCGAGCGCCTTCGGCATGCCGACGATGCGCGGCAGGAACCACGTCGAAGCGGCCTCGGGCACGATGCCCAGCCGACCGAAGACCAGGCCGAACCGCGCCTTGCTCGACATCAGGCGCGCGTCCATGGCCAGCGTCATCGTCGCGCCGATGCCCACGGCGGCGCCGTTGATGGCAGCGATGACCGGCTTGCGGCAGTCGTGGACGGCCAGCGTGACCCGGCCGCCGGTGTCGCGGACGCGGCGGAGCTCGGGGGAGGAGAGGTCCTGCATGTCGGCGAGCGTGGGCGACTGCGACTCGTCCAGGCCGAAGACGTTGCCCTCGCTGCTGAGGTCCATCCCCGCGCAGAACGCCCGCCCCGCGCCGGTCACGACGACCGCCCGGATGGAGTCATCGTCGTTGACACCGACGAACGTCTCCTCCAGCTCGTCGGCCATGGTGGGGGTGAAGGCGTTGAGCTGGTCGGGGCGGTTGAGCGTGACGACGAGTACGCCGTCGGTGACGTCGTGGCTGATGGTGCTCAGTTGCACACTCGTCTCCTCGTGGTCGGGTCGTGGACCCTGCGCAGGCGGGATGGTTCACCGATGTTGACACAGCCGTGCGCGGAGTCGACGTGGTCCTGATCACGCGAAGCGGTTCAGCTCTTCCGCGAGGTCTGAGCGGGTACCCGCTCCTCCTCGTCCTCCTCCTCGGTCTCGTCTTCGGTTTCGTCTTCGAAGTCGTCGTCCTCGTCCGTCTCTTCGCCCTGGTCCGCCTTCTCCTCCTCGTCGAGCGCTTCCTCGTGGGTCTTGATGACCTCCTCGTCCCGGATCTCGCCGCGCCAGCCCTCGACCTCGTCCTGGTCGAGGATCGTGCGGGTCATCATGTGCCGCTTGATGTGCTTGAAGTCCGACCGCACGCGTCGACCCTGCGCGCGCCAGAGGTTGGCGGTCTTCTCGAAGAACCCCTGCGGGTAGTACTCGAGGACGAGCAGGATGCGCGTCATCGTCGGGGCGAGCTCGTGGAAGGTCACGGCGCCGTCGACGTAGCCCTTGGCTCCGGTCGACTTCCACACGATCCGCTCGTCCGGGACCTGCTCGATGATGGTGGATTCCCAGTCGCGGTGGGAGAAGAAGATCTGCGCCCGCCAGTTGATCTTCTCGTCGGACTCCTGCTCGACCTTCTCGACCTTCCTGGTGAAGCTGGGGAAGTCCTCGAACGTGGTCCACTGGTTGTAGGCGACTCGGAGCGGGATGCCGACGTCGAACTCCTCGATGATGTTGACGACCTTCGCGTCGCTGCTGCCACCACCACCGCCACCGCCGCCGACGGCTTGCTTGACCTTGTCCTTCGCCCCGGCCACTCCGGCGCCGAGCGCGGACTTCAGCGGAGACTTGCCCTCGGCGAGGTCCTTGGCGCCGGTGAGCGCCGCGGTCAGGCCGGAACCGCCGTTGTCGGCGACGCCGGTCAGCCTGTCGGTGAGGCCGGTGATCTTGCCGGTGACCGAACCGACCGCCCGGGAGACCACCGCTTCGAGGAGGTCCTGCCCGGCGTCCTTGAGGCGATCGAGCGGGAGCTCGTCCGCGAGGCTCTTGTCGCGCTGATCGGTCTCAGCCATCGTTCCCACCTGACCTGCGGTTCGATCCGCTGGACGACCCCGCCGAGGTCTTCTTCCTCGGGGTGGCCGCACGCGGGGCGGAGGGCTTGCGCGGGGCGCGAGTGCGCTTGCTCGACTCGCTCACCTGGTCGTCCTCGGATTCCGATGACGCCGTTTCCTGCTCGTCCTCGGACTTCGATTCCTGGTCGTCCTCGGTCGAGGTGCGCTGCTCCGGAGTCTTCGGTTCCTCCGAGGAGGCCGATTCCTGCTCGTCTTCTCCGGATTCCGATGAATCCGATTCCGGGGAGCGGAGTTTCGCGGCTCGTTCGGAGAGGTTGTCGCTCATGGCCTCGATCTCGTTGCTCGCCGCGGCGATGGCCGCCGTCCTGGCCGCTTCGACGAGGCGGTCGCGGAGCGCGCCGCCGACTTCGCCGGAGGGGGCCACCGCTCCACCCGCCTTCGCCAGCAGCTCCTTGGGATCGCCCATGCGGCGTCCGAGAACGACCCCGCCGACCATGAGCGCCAGTTTCATCCGGCGGCTGCGACCGAGGGCGTAGCCGAGCGCCACAGCCGTCGCGATCTGAGGTCCCTGCTTCATCCCGACCTCCTGCTGGAGCGATGAGATCCTCGGGCTGCGAAGTGCAGTCCGAGTCAGACCTACCCCCGGACGAGCGCCTGCACACATCGGCACCGCTGATCGTCCAGGTGCGAGCAGCCACGACGTTGGCGCTGGTCAACCCCATGATCGCGTGATGCGGCCAAGTCAGGTGCTCCCCAACGAACCTAGGAGCGCGCTGCCGCGGTTCGTAGAGTCGAAGTCCTCTTCTCCGCCGAGACCGCCACGACCAAGGCTGGAAGAACGTGGACCGCGCCTGCCCACACCGAAGGAGTGAGGGGATTCGACGATGGCCGAGAGGGACGAGCAGCAGGACGAGGGCCAGTACGACGCCGAGCTGGTGGAAGCTGGCACCGAGGGAGAACGGGTGTCCGCGTCCGCTGGCGGGCGCAAGGACGAGTACCCGGACGTCTACCTCGACATCCCCGTGGTCAAGGTCGACGAGATCAGCCTGGAGGTGGAGAACCTCCGCGCGCGGGTGTCCCTGCAAGCCGAGGTCCTCGACCTGCTCAAGCTCAACGTCGGTGTCGACGCCGAGCTCGGCCGCGTTGCGCTGCAGATCAAGGGCGTGGAAGCCCAGGCCCACCTCAACGTCCGGCTGGACAACGTCGCCAACGTCCTCGACCGGGTCCTGACGACGATCGACCGCAACCCCCAGATCCTGGAGAACCTCACCAAGAGCCTCGGACGCGCCGTGGAGGACGTCGGCGAGGGTGCCGGGTCCGCGGTGAAGGACGTGGGCGCAGGTGCAGGCGAAGCTGTCGAGGACGTGGGTGAAGGTGCGCGTTCGGCGGTCAAGGACGTCGGCTCCGGTGCCGGTAGTGCCGTGGAGAGCGTGGGTGAGGGCGCCGGGTCCGCGGTCGAGGATGTCGGCGCTGGTGCTGGAGGTGCGGTGGAGAACGTGGGCGAGGGCGCTGGGTCGGCGGTGAAGGATGTCGGCTCCGGTGCCGGTAGTGCGGTGGAGAGCGTGGGTGAGGGCGCGGGCTCGGCGGCCGAGGAGGTCGGGTCGGGCGCCGGAAGCGCGGTCGAGAGCGTCGGCGAGGGTGCTGGTGAGGCCGCTGAGCAGGTGGGTAGTGGTGCTGGTGAGGCCGCTGAGCAGGTGGGTAGTGGTGCTGGTGAGGCCGCTGAGCAGGTGGGTAGTGGTGCTGGTGAGGCCGCTGAGCAGGTGGGTAGCGGTGCCGGTGAGGCCGTCGAGGACGTCGGGAGCACTGCCGAAGAAGCCGGCAAGGGAGCGCGCGACGTCGTCGGCGACGGAAGTTCCGACGACGAGGGCGAATCCGAGAGGAAACCGCCTCGAAAGCGCCGCACCACAGGCGAAACCGAGCGCAGGACCCGCCGCACCAGCCGGGACACCACATCGCGTCCGTCCAGGAGGGAACGACGCCGATGACCACCGAGGACGAACCGGACGTGACCTTCACGAGCACCGTGCGAGCCGACGAGATCACCTTCAGCGAGGTGCCCGAAACCAGCGTCGACTTCCCCGGGGACATCGATGACCGCTCCACCTCCGGAAGCGACCGCACCAACCTCCCGAACCCGGTCCGACCGCACGTGACCTACCACGACATCCAGGTCGACTACCGCATCGAGGCATACCTCGACCAAGCGGACCGCACTGATTCCTGACCGCTGACCCGCACCGCCGAGTGCGGTTGCGGGGTTGTGGGGTGTTGCGTTGGTAGGGTCGCTGGCCGGTTGGGTGGTCTTGCGGTTCTGGTGGGAGGCGGTTCGGTGGACGCGTCGGTGATCGGGATCGGGGAGGTCGGGTCGTTCGGGTGGCGGGTGTTCCACGAGCGGCATCCGGTGATGATCGAGCGGCTTCTCTCGGCGCATCCGTTCGGGCCGGACGTGCGGGAGGCGTTGTCCGCGTTGTTGCGGCAGTCGACCGGGGGTGTGGTCGAGCCGTTGGAGGACGACGCGCCGGACCACGGGGTGTGGGCCGGGTGGATCGCCGATCAGGTCGGCCGGCCGTGGGCGGAGACCTCGTTCCTGTGGGCTGAGAGCTACTTCTTCCGGAAGCTGCTGGCGGCGACCGGGTTCTTCGCTCCGGGGCCTTGGCGGGGTGTGGACCCGTTCGCGCCGATGAAGCGGGCCGAGCTGCACAACGCGGCCACCGACGAGACGCTCAAGGCCCTCGACGAGCTCCCGCACCTCAGCGCCGCCGACCGGGACGCCGCCGTGGTCCAGGCCGCGGTGTGGGGCAACCAGGCAGACCTGGCGTTCCAGCTGTCCACCGACGCGAGCGGTGCCACGTCAGGCCTGGTCGCAGGCTCGCCCGAGGAGTTCTGGTCGTTGTTCGGCGAGCCCGGCGCGGTCCACCTCGTCGCCGACAACTCGGCGGGTGAGCTCGCCGCCGACCTGGTGCTCGTCGACCGGCTGCTCACCACCGGGCGCGCCGACCACGTCGTCCTGCACGTCAAACCGAACCCCTACTACGTCTCCGACGCCACGCCGTCCGACGTCCTCGAAGTGCTGAACCACCTCACCGGAACGTCCGGCGAGGCAGGCGACATCGGCCGTCGTGTCCAGGAGTCACTGCGAGCAGGGGAGATCGCGGTCCGATCGCATCCGTTCTTCTGCGCACCGGGGGATTTCAGCGAGATGCCGGACGACCTGCGCGCGGACTTCGCGTCGGCTGCGGTCACGATCTTCAAGGGCGACCTCAACTACCGCCGCCTCGTCGGAGACCGCCACTGGCCCGCCACGCGGCCGTTCGATGAAGCGGTGTCGTACTTCCCGGGACCGCTGGCCGCGCTCCGAGTCCTGAAGTCCGAAGTCGTCGTGGGCCTGAGCGCCGGCACGGTCTCATCCCTCGACGAAGGGGAAGAGCCCTGGCGGACCAAGGGCTCCCACGCCCTCATCCAGACCTCCGGCCAACGCTCATCGCCACGATGAGCCGTCGAATTCTGACAACCTGGATGGGTGCTTGAATTGCGCAGAATTGATTCGGACGCAGTTCGTCGATGACTGATCCGCTCCATGGGGGCGGATGCGGGAACCGGCTGCGGTCTGCGAGAAATTCCCCGAACCGCGAGTTCGGATGACGGCGTGCGACCGGGTCGATGACCATTCGCACATGGTGGGTGACCTGGGATGACGAGCCTTTCGCGTCTTCGGTCGACGCTGTTTCCGGAGAAGGTGGTTCGCTGAGATATCCGGGAATCCTCAACCGGGGTCGGGAAATCGAGGTAGCGTCGATCACGCGGCCGATGGGGGAATGTCGGTCGATTTCTCGTGTGGCGCGATACGAAGAGGAGATTTCCGATGTCCGACTTCGAGACCCGCTCGCATCTGAACAGGCGGTCCCTGCTGCTCGGGACCGCAGGTGCACTGGGGATGGCGACCTTCCTGCCGGCGACCGGCTGGGGCAAGGGGATGTCGTCGCAGCAGGAACATCCGCCGAACTGGCCTCCGATGGAGCCCTACGGAACCGCCGACACCCGCGTGGACCTGGAGCCCAGGGACGACAACTCCCGGATCCTCGACCTCGAACTCCGCCCTCGGGACGAGGAGCTGGGCCGGGTCTGGATGCGCGACACCTACGTCAACTGCTTCATCGTCGACGACCAGCCGGTCTACGTCGCCACCGGCACCACCCGGGTCCCCGGCCTGCCTGCCGCGTCGCCGTGGAACGACGGCATCTTCGCGTGGACCGCCCCTTCCCTGGACGGCCCGTGGAAGTTGGTGGACACCACCGGCATCCGGCCCGACGCGGAGAAGGGGAAGGTGTGGTCGCCGGAGTTCGTCAGCGAGAACTCACCCGGGCGGACCGTGGTCGCGCCGTGGCAGCGCTACGCGGGCGAGGGCGATGACAAGCGCGGCGACGTGTGGGCGCCGGAGGTGCACCACTTCCGGGGCGCTTGGTACATCGTCGCGTGCATGGGGGACCACTCGCGCAAGGTCGGATCGTTCATGCTCGTCAGCGAGGGCGGCGTCGAGGGCCCGTACCGGGTGGTGGAGGGCAACCTCGAAAAGCCCTTCGGCGAGCTCAGTCCCCGTGCGCCCGAGGGCGTCGACCCGAACGTCTACTACCACATCGACGGTGGCCTCTACGCCGAGGACGGCAAGGCCTGGCTGGTGCTGCACAACGACCTCTACGCCGAGTTCCAGGACGACATGGAGGACATCGTCCAGAAGACGAACCTCCCGAAGTTCCAGCAGACGCGCTACGAACCCGAGCCCTACCTCGAAGGCGCGCACGTGATCAAGCACGGAGGGAAGTACTTCCTCGTGCACGCGGCCTGGAACAAGACCACGGGAAGCGGCGACACCCTGCGGCACGCCTACACGCCCGACGGGGAACGGGACCAGTACGACGCGATCATCGCGGTCACCGACAACTTCGAAGGTCCGTACTCGAAGCGCTGGACCGGCGGCATCGGTGCGGGCCACAACAATCTCTTCGTCGACGCCGACGGGCAGCTCTGGGCCACGTTTTTCCGGAACCCGGTCGCGGGCCACTGGAGCGAGCCCGAGAACAAGCCGCACGCTGCGGTGGCGGGGGTGGTCCGCATGGAGTGGACCGGCCCCGAAGGCAACCGCGTCTACGTCCAGCGCCGGGCCGGGTAGCAGCGGTTGATGAGCGCAGCGAACCCGCTGTTTTCGGCTTCAGGTGTGGGACTCAACTTGCACCGCCGCGGGTTCTTCAGCGGCTTCGTGGCGAGTACGCCGCGACGCCGTGTATTGGACATGCATGAGTCGTGGCGCACGGAGTCCACGAAGCTGCTCAGGTTCCGCCACCCGCACCGCTGAGCAAAGCAACCACGAAACTAGGGCACGGAGACCTGGCCCGCTTGGTCCACGTGCAGGGTCCAGACCTTCTTGTCCTTCGGCACGCGGTTGTTGGTGTCGCTGCCGAAGTCGATCTGGCCCGTCACCAGCCCGTACTTCGACGGCAGGTCTTCGTCGGTCTGGTGCTGGTTGGCGTTGATCTGACGCCACACGGTGCCTGCGGTGATCGGGATCGGCCCGCCCCGGTCGAGCTGGTTGGCGGCCCTGAGCAGGACGCTCGCGGCGTCGTGGGCGAGCGCGGCGTGCCCGTCCAGGGACAGGTTCCCCTCCCTGGGCGGGCATTCGTCGGGAGGCATCGCCGGATCGTCCCCGGCGATGATGATGTTGAGCGTGCAGTAGAAGTCCAGCGCCGGGCCGACCACGGTGCCCCCGGAGTCGTTCGGGTCCGGCGTGCTCGGGGCCACCGCGAACGACTGGTAGTAGTACGGGATGCCGATCTTGGCGAAGCGCGCCGCCCGGTTGGCGACGTGGCTGGCCACGTCATCGCTGCCCAGGATCATGGGCGGGACGTCGGTCGGGCAGCCGCTGCCCACGCCGTCCAGGAACTCCCGGAACTCGGTGCCCCGCCCGGCGTAGTACACCAGCTCGTCCTGCGACGCCTTGCAGGCTTCCCGGCCCGCGGTGTGCGGGTCCTCGTTGAGCCACTGGACCGTCGCCCCGGGGTGGACCCGGCGGAACTCGTTCTCGACGTCGGTCCCGAGGTTGCGGCTGTAGGGGTCGACGCCGTCGCTGTAGATCTTGACCCCGGCGGTGCGGCCCCGCTCGCCCGCGAACTCGACGGCTCGCCGGGCTTGGGTGACGTTCTGCGGCGAGACCTGGAAGTACAGCGGTGAGCGGTCGGGGATGTTGTCGTAGGACAGCGTCGACGCGACCGTCGGAAGCCCTGCGGCACCGAGCCTTTCGATGACCTGGAAGGTCTCCTCGCGGCTGTAGTTGAGGCCGATCACGCCGATGGTGCTGGGATCCCGCTTGGCGA
This sequence comes from Saccharopolyspora terrae, assembly GCF_004348435.1. Classification (NCBI taxonomy): domain Bacteria; kingdom Bacillati; phylum Actinomycetota; class Actinomycetes; order Pseudonocardiales; family Pseudonocardiaceae; genus Saccharopolyspora; species Saccharopolyspora terrae. The sequence goes on from NZ_SMKS01000052.1 coordinate 16,362, forward strand.
GCTCGGAGATCTGCCGGTCGACGACCTCCACGCCGTGACCCATGTCCTTGCCGCCGTTGGCGATGAGCACCCGGGCCAGCGGCGTGTTGGGCTCGAAGTTCTGGTCGTACTGGGCCACCGCGATGCCGGCGAGCGTCTCGTGCTGGGCCGAGAGGTTGAAAGCCCCCGCTCCCGGGGACAGATCGCCCAGGTAGATCAGCGTGAGCACCGGTCGGCCCGTTTCCGCGGCCTTGTCCAGCGCCAACTGGTTCTGCCGCGCGATCGTGTCACCGATGGCGCGCAGGCCGGTCAGGATCGGATCGGCCTCCTGCGCGGCCTGCTGGGTCTGGCCGGGCGGCGCGTCGTCGATGAACTCCGCGAGGAAGGTGCCGTCGGTGACGCCGACGCACTCACCCGCCTTGTTCTCCATGCTGGTCAGCCCGGGTGCGGCGCCGAGCCAGTACCAGGGCGGTTGGAAGAGGATGCCGCAGTGGCCGACGCTGAACGAGGAGTACGCGTAGATCCCGGCGCTGGCCAGCCCCAGCAGCAGAGCGACCGGCAGGGTGCGCCGCGACCACCACGGTGAGGGAGGCAGCGTGTACTTGTCGGCCGCGGCCAGGTGGCGCCGGATCTCGCTCTTGCGCGAATCCCCGGTCGCCGCCGGCGGAATCTCGACCGGCAGGTACCAGGTCATGTCGGTGCGCGCCCGGCGCGCCTCGTCGAGCTTGTGCCGCCACGCGCGGTACCCCTGCTCGTCGGCCTCGTGCGCTTGGGACACCACGTCCTGGACGTTGTCCACCGTCGGCTCGACGGCGTGCGGCGGGACCAGCGAGCTCGTGGTGATCAGCAGCAGCGGATCGACCAGGCCGGTCTCGTTGCGGATGTCGTTGACCAGCTTGAGCAGCGCGTAGCCGCCGTTGGAGCGGGTGACGTTGTCCAGCAGCACCGTCGTGTAGGTCGTGCGCCACTTGCCGCGCAGCCGCCAGGGGAAGCGGCGGTAGGAACGGCGCAGGTCCTCCAGCAGCGTGTTGATCAGGAACTTCGCGACCTGCTCGGGAACCTCCTTGTTCCACTCGTTCTCGGTGAGCCGTTCGGCGAATCCGAGGAAGTTCCCGGGTACTTCGGGTGCCAGGTAGCTCTGCCGCCGGAACCACCGGTAGCCGCCGATCAGTGGCAACCGCCAGTGCATCTTGAGCTGGAACCACAGCCACGGCACCAGCGCGAGCACCTTGAGCACCGACCAGACCGTCCGGTCCGGGGCGTCGGCGGTGTTGGTGTTGATCAGCTCCGCGATCCGCTGCGCGGGGTCGCGCCGCCACAGGCGCTTGCGCAGCTCGGCTTCTCGCCTCGGGATCTCGGTTCCGGACAGGTCCTGCCGCATCAACCACAGCGCCAGGCTGAACCGGGGGAAGCGCATCCGCCCGGCTTGGGCGTTGAGCGGGCCGTTGAGCTGCTCGGCGATGTCTGCGAGCAGTCCCCGGACGGTGTCGACCTCGGGCGGTGGCAGCGGGGTCTGCGCGGTGTGGTCGGCGTCCCTGGGATCGGCCGCGGCGGGCTCCAGGCGGATGTAGGCGTGCGGAACCCGGTGCGGTTCGGCGCTCTTGAGCCGCTCGCCGATCGCCGGCAGCAGGTCCTCCAGCTCACGCGGCCTGACCAGGCACAGCATCGGCAGACCGCCGCCGCTGTCGCTGCTGCTGGTCCGCTCGTGCCGCCGCCCGTAGAGCGCGCGGATGAGTTCCAGGACCTGCACGACCCCGTGGAACAGCGGTAACGACGGCGGACCGTCGTCCTTCACCGAAGCGAGAGTTCTGCTCATAAAGCCCAATCCCCACATTGCGCGCTAAGGCAGACGAAGAAGCGACGAGCGTAGCGGCGGTGGGGTGAGCGTGACAATGCGCCGATCCGGTCACGGCGGGGTGCTCCCCGGGCGCGGTGCCCGGGGAGCGCGCGGGTCAGTCCGTGCGGAAGTCCGCTGCCGTGGTCGCGTCGGTCAGGTGCGGCCAGCGCGGTTCTTCGCCCTTCGGCACGTCGCCGAGGATGGTGACCCGGCGGCCGACGCGGCGCTCGGTGTAGTCGTTGACCGCGTAGTGCTGCGTCGCCCTGTTGTCCCACATGGCGATCGCGCCGGGCTTCCAGCTGAACCGGCAGACGTTCTCCGGGCGTTCCGACGAGCTGAACAGGTGGCCCAGCAGCGCATCGCTCTCGGCGCGGCGCAGCTGCGGGATGCGCAGGGTGAACATGCGGTTGACGTACAGGGAGCGCCTGCCGGTGACCGGGTGCGCGCGGACCACCGGGTGCTCGGCCTCGAAGACGGTGCCGTGGGGGTGGGTGAAGGCGTGCACTGCCGTGAGCCCCTCGAGGAAGTCCCGCAGCGGTGCCGAGAGGTTCTCGTAGGCGAGGTGCTGGTTGCTCCACATCGTGTCGCCGCCGCGCGGCGGGCACTGCACGATCTGCAGGATGGAGGCGATCGGAGGGCTCGCCTGGAAGGTCACGTCGGTGTGCCAGACGTCGGCCTTCGCGCCCTGATCGGAGTCGAGGACGACGATCTCGTCGTGCCCGTCCAGCTTGGGCAGGAACGGGTGCACCTCCAGCTCGCCGAGGAACCGGCCGAACGCCTTGTGCGCCTCGGGGGAGAGCTGTTCGGCCTCGGGGAAGAACAGCACCAGGTTCTCCACCAGCAGCGCGTGCAGCTGCGCGAAGGAGTCCTCGGTCAGCGACTCCAGGTCGAGTCCGCGCACCTCGACGCCCAACGCGCCGGAGGCGGGACGCACATCGATGCTCGTCATGGGACGGTCACCTCAACTTTCCTTGGTGCTCAAGGGTTTTCGGGCATGCTCGCGCCAACGCGTGCCGGTTTCCCCGGCGTGTGGACGTGTTCTCGCCGCTGTCGTTGACGCGGTGTTCGGCGGTCGGTAAGGATGAAAAGCACGGAGGCGGACGGGTCTTCAATCCGGAAGAAAGCAGAGATCCATGGATTCCGAGGAATCGCGCGAAACGAGTCTCGAACTCGCCAAGCTCATCGACCTGGCAACACCTTTCGCCATCCGCGTCGCGGTGACGCTGCGGCTGCCGGAGCTGATCGCCGGCGGCACGACCGAGATCGGCCCGCTCGCGACCGAATCCGGCGCGCACCGCGAATCCCTCGAACGGCTGCTGCGCCACCTCGTGAGCATCGGCCTGTTCGCCGAGACCGGTGAGGGCTCCTACGGGCTGACGCCGCTGTCGCGCCAGCTGCTGGCCGAGGACGGCACGTGGCTCAAGGACTGGCTGGTCCTGGAAGGCCCGGGCGCCCGGATGGACATGGCTTTCAGCGGGATGCTGCACTCCGTCCGCACCGGCAACTCCGCCTACGGAACGGTCCACGGCACCCCGTTCTGGGACGACTACCAGCGCAACGACGACCTGCGGCGCTTCTTCGGCGACGTCATGGTCGCCTACGCCTGGCAGACCGGGCCGGTGCTGGCCGCGGAGTTCGACTGGGCCCCGGTGAAGAGCGTCATCGACGTCGGTGGCGGTCAGGGCGCGCTGCTGTCCGAGATCGTCCGCGCCAACCCGCACCTGGACGGCGAGGTCCTCGACCTGCCCGCGGTCGCCGCGGAGGCCGACGTGTTCCTGGCCGAGGCCGGGGTGGCGGAGCGGGCCAGGTTCGTCCCGGGCAGCTTCTTCGACGCGCTGCCGGAAGGCCGGGACGTCTACCTCCTCTCCCGCGTGCTGACGGACTGGAACGACGAGAACGCGGCCGCGATCCTGCTGCGCTGCGCCGAGGCCGCCGGTGACGGTCGCGTCGTCATCGTGGAGGTCCTCGCGGGCGACGCCCACGCCAAGCAGAACACCTCGTTCGACCTGCAGTCGCTGGTGCTGCTGGGCGGGCAGGAGCGCACGGTCGCCGACTTCGAGGTGCTGGCCGGTGAGGCGGGCCTGAAGGTGATCGAGACCCGGACCTGGCCGGGTGGCCTCGTCGTCGTGGAGTGCGGCAGGCCGTGAGGCGTGCGCGGCGCCGGTCCTCATGCCCATCGAGGCCGGCGCCGCGACCGCGGGTCGGGCAGCAGTCCGAGCTGGCAGAGCCGGTCGAACGGCGACAGCGGGTGCAGGCCCAGACCGGACAGGTTGTGCATGACGGTGAAGCTGAGCCGCTGGTTGGCGCCGGTGTTGCGCAGCGCCCGCCGTCCGATCGTGCGGCCCACCCACGACAGGTCGGTGAGCATCCGCGCCGCGTTGTGGCTGATGGTGCCGATCTGGTTGATCTCGGGCAGGCGTCGGGACTCGTACTCGCGCAACGCGGTGTCCACATCGGACTCCGCGGCGAGGCACGCGCTCAGGGCGTGCGCGTCGTAGATGGCGCTGTTCATGCCCTGCGCGGCCATCGGGTGCACCGAGTGCGCCGATTCGCCGACCAGCGCGATGCCCGGCGCCGACAGCCCGGAGGCCTCGAAGTGCGACACCGGGAGCGTCTGCCGGTCCGCCGCGCACGCCCGGAGCTGGTCCCCGAAGGCCGCCAGGTCGGGCAGTTCGGCGATCAGCTCGTCGGTCCAGCGCAGCACCGCGTCGTGGTCCACGCCCCGGAACTCGTCCGGCTCGATCTGGACGTAGAGCCGGACCCGGTCGCCCGGCAGCGGGTAGCGCATCCGCAGCCCGCGCGAGGTGGTGTGGGCGACGACCTCGCGGGCGGCGTCGGGAACGTCGGGGATCTCCAGCGCGACGAGCCGGTGCGGGTAGTCCTGCCGGTCGGCCTCGATGCCCGCGGCCCGACGCAACCGCGAGGACACCCCGTCGGCCGCCACCACCAGCGGAGCCCGGACCTCGCCCGAGCCCTTCAGCGCGACGCCGGCGATGCGCCCGTCGTCGCGGACCACGTCCTGCACCGGGGTTCCGCGGCGGAGGTCGACGGTGTCGGGCAGGTGATCGGCCAGCGCCGTCAGGATCGACTCGTGGTCGGCCGAAAGCAGCCAGTTCGAGCCCTCCGGCAACTGCGTGTAGTCCAGCGCCATCCGGCCCTTGACCTCCACGGCGACCAGCGACGAAAGGCGAACCGCGCCGCGCATTTCCAGGACCTCGCTGATGCCCCAGTCATCGAGGATTCGCAGGGCGCCGGGCTGCAGGACCTCGCCCTTGGGGATCCGGGGCACCGTCGTGCGCTTCTCGGCGACCACGACCCGCAGGCCCAGCGATCCGAGCGCGTGCGCGGCGGCCAGGCCGCCCACACCCGCCCCGCACACCACGACGTCCGCGCGTTCTGCGGCAGGGGAGCTCATGTCGGCAGGGCCTCCTTCTCGGCGATCTCGTGGCGCGAGCGCATCGCCGCCTGCGTCCAGACGCTGAACACCAGCACCGGCAGCAGCAGCGCGACCACGGGGACAACGGGAACGGTGAGGGCGAGGATCGCCGCGGCGAGCACCAGGCGTTCGGCCACCAGCACCTCGTGGGCCCGCAGCGCGCGGGCCTGGCTCAGCGTCGGCGCGAGCCACAGCAGCGGCAGCACCGCGATCAGCCCGGCGCAACCCGCCACCGCCAGCAGCACCGGGTACCCGGTCCGGTGCGGGAGCGTGAGACCCAGCGCGGCGATGCCGATCGCCGAGGCGTAGAGCAACACCGACAGCCGGGCGGCGTAGCGCTGGCCCCGCTGGACCGGCACCGACCGGTACCCGGCCGCGCGGTCACCGTCGACGTCGCGCATCGTGCCGACCAGGTTCGACGCCGTGTCGTGCAGCAGGAAGACCAGCGACAGCCCGAGCGCGGTCCATCCGGGCAGGGGAGCGGCCACCATCGCGCCGATGAGGAACGCCGTGGCCGTGATCAGCCCGCGCACCAGGTTCCCCGACAGCCCCTTGGCCTTGCAGAACCAGCTGTAGGCGATCACGCCCGACAGCGCGACCACGACCAGCGGCAGCGCCCTGAAGTTCGCCCAGGTCAGCAGTGCGGTCGCGGCGACGGCGAGACCGATCCCGCAGGCGAGAGCGGTACCCGGTGCCAATCGGCCCGACGGGATCGGCCGCTGCGGCTTGGCGACCCGGTCCAGCTCGCGGTCGAAGTAGTCGCCGAGGTAGTGCGCGGCGAGCCAGCCGAACGCCGTGCCGAACCCGGCGATGACGAACTCCGCGCGCCCGGCCTCACCGGTCACGCCCGCGCCCGCCACGCCCACCAGCACCGGGTAGCACAGGGTGTACGGGCGGAAGGTCTGCACGTGCGCCCAGAGGGTCCGGCGCGTGCGCGCCCAGCGGTCGTGCATGGCCTACCGGCTCCGGTCGATGGCCAGGTCGGCGATCGCGCGCATCTGCTCGACCGCCGCCGCGCCCGGCAGACCGTCCAGGCTGCCCCGAGCCGCCGCGATCTCCTCGGCCGCGCGCTGCCTGCTCCGCTCCAACGCCCCGGTGGCGATCAGCAGCTCGCGCATCAGCGCGTGGGACTCGGCGGGCAACCGGCCCGACAGCGCCTCGGCGAAGCGCTGCCTGGCGTGGTCGTCGGCGACCTCGTGGCCGACCAGCACCGGATGGGTGGGGCGCAGGTTGGCGACATCGCTGGTGGCCGGCTTCCCGGTCGAATCACCCAGGTAGGGAAGGAGATCGTCGAAGATCTGGAACCCCACGCCCAGGTGCTCGGCGTAGCGCGTGACGGCGTCGGCGTGCTCCCCGGTGGCTCCGGCCAGCACCGCCCCGGCCCGGCAGGCGCCCCGGAACAGCGCGCCCGTCTTCAGCGCCGCCATCTCCTGGTAGTCGCTCACCGGACAGCTCAGGTCACCGGCCATCTCGGCCTCCCGGACCTGACCTCGGCACACGTCGGAACCCGCACCGGCCAGCACCCGGGCGGCTTCGAGCACCGCCGCGGGCGGCACGGCCGTGCACTCCGAGAGGGAGGTGACCATGTTCAGGATCAGGAAGTCGCCGGTGACCAGCGCGTCGGCCATGCCGTACTCGGCGTGCACGGTGGGACGGCCGCGGCGCAGCCGGTCGTCGTCGATGATGTCGTCGTGCACCAGCGTGGCCACGTGCAGGTACTCCACGGCCAGCGCGGCCGGGAGCAGCTGGGCGCTGTCACCGCCGGTGGCCTCGGCGGAGTTGAGCAGCAGCACGGGCCGCAGCATCTTGCCGGGCGCCAGCAGGGCGTGCCCGGCCATCTGCTCGGTGCGATCGGCGACCGCCGACCACCGCTTGCGCATCTCGCGGCTGAGCAGCTCCACCCATTCCGGCGAGCCGATTCCGGTGTCGTCGGTCATCTCACGCGCTACCCGTCCGAGGGGCACCGGCCCTGTCACCGGCGAGGAAGCGCCGGGTCAGGTCCAGCACCAGGTCGTTGGCCTCGGCGGTGCCGACGGTCACCCGGACCCCGGCGCCGTCGGCGAGAGTGCGCACCTGCACGCCGAACTCGTCGCAGAACCGCACGAACTCGTCGTTGGCCTCGCCGAAGCGCAGCCAGTGGAAGTTGCCGTGGCTGCGCGGAACGTCCAGGCCCAGCTCGGTGAACCCGGTGTGCACCCGGTCGCGCTCGGCGGCGACCTCCGCGCACTGCTCGCGCATGACGTCCTCGGCCCGCAGCGCGGCCAGCGCGGCGTCCTGCGCCACGGTGCTGACCCGGAAGAAGTACGAGCCCGGCGTGAGCGCGCTGACCACCGCCTCGTTGGCGACGAGGTAGCCGACCCGCAGTCCCAGCAGCCCGTGGGACTTGGAGAACGTGCGCACCACCGACACCCGGGGGTCCTCGGCGGCCAGATCGATGCCGCGGGCGATCGCGGACCGGTCGGCGAAGTCCGCGTAGGCCTCGTCGATGAGAATCCGCACGCTCGAGGGGATCCGGTCGAGGAACGCGCGCAACTCGTCGTCCCCGAACACCGTGCCCGTCGGGTTGTTCGGGTTGCACAGCAGCATGATCTTGGTGCGGTCGGTGACGGCGTCGGCCATCGCGGCCAGGTCGTGGGCGTCATCGCGCAGCGGCACCGCGACCGGCGTCGCGCCCGCGCAGCGCACGAGCAGCGGGTACATCTCGAACGAGGGCCAGGCGTAGACGATCTCGCCGCCACCGACGAACGTCGTGAGGAACTGCTGGAGCAGCGCCCCCGAACCCGGGCCGACGAACACCTCGGTGGAGTCCAGCCCGACGTGCTCGGCGATGGTGCGCGTCAGCCCTGCCGACATCGCGTCGAGCGTCAGGTTGACCCGGTCGGAGCTGTGCACGATGGCCTCGCGCACGCCGGGCAGCGGTGCCGCGAAGTTCTCGTTGAGGGACAACTGGTGCCGAATGGTGGGCAACGGCTGATCTCCGTTCATGACGTGCGCACGCATTGTTCCGGCAAGCGCGCGGGCTCGACGCGGAACGTGGAAGACCGGAATCAGGCGGAATGGACCGGCGGGTCCCAGTGCGTCTTTCTCTCGCCGATGGCCTGACGGGGACGATCTTCATTCCTCGCCCTCGCGCTTGTCAACGAATCGTCGCTGAGAAAGGGCTTATTTGGAACCAATTCTCGGGAATATCGGTAAATCCGCAGCTCACGTCCGCAGTGTCAGAGACGGTTCACCGTGGACGAGACGAGAATTTACCGACTATCCGGGAAATTGCCGGTACTTCGGGGAAATCCATCGCCACCGGTCTGCGGATATGGTCGAAACGCGATCTGCTCGCGTAGAGTCCGGCCAGCCGAAACGGGCCAGCGGGCAACGAATCTCATCAGTCGATCCGCAGCCGCGAATTCGGCGACATCCTTGAGGAGGAGGCCGTGCCCGGTTCGCGCGCGGTCGGACTGGAGGAATCCGCATGACGACGGTGCAGCCCGAGCGTGACGCTCTCGACCAGGCGATCAGCGAGGGAGCGGAGGCGTTGTTCCTCGCCCAGCGCGCCGACGGCGTGTTCGACTACTGCGAGGACAACCTGACCTCCACGCTGGGCACGGTCGGTGCGCTGTCCGCGCTGCACCACGCCGACCCGCGGGGCAGCGCCGATCTGATCGAGGCCGGCGCGGGGTGGCTGCGGCGCACCCAGAACGCCGACGGCGGCTGGGCCATGGTTCCGGGCCTGGACAGCGAAGCCGGGCCGACGGCGGTGAGCTCGGCGGTGCTGCACCTGGTGGACCCGGAGGGCAGCGCCGAGGCCGTGCGCTCCGGCCAGCGCTGGATGGACGACTTCGGTGGCCTGGACGCGATCCCGCACCCCGAGGTCGTCTCGTGGTGCCGCCAGTACTACGGCTTCGTCGGCTGGCTGTCGCAGGAGGAGATGCGCCGGTTCCCGCTGGAAGTGGCGCTCGTCCCAAGCCTGTACCGCAGGCTGTTCGACCTGCGGATCCCGATGGCGTTCGCCCTCGGCCTGGCCCAGGCCAAGCACAAGCCGCTCAACCGCTTCCACCGCCTGCTGGCGAAGCTGGGAGAGGCCAACGCGCTCAAGGCGATCCGGCAGGTCCACGAGCACGAGGGCTCGACCGGGGCCTGGTGCGAGAACGCCTGGGTCACCGGACTGGTGTGCACCGGACTGGCCCGCGCCGAGCTGGCGCCGGACCTCGTCGACGCCGCGGTGAAGTGGTTCCGCAAGACCATGGACCCCGACGGGTGGTGGCAGACCGGTCCGCTCGACGCGGCGTGGACCATGTACGCCGTGCGCGGCCTCGCTGAAGCCGGCTACGCCGAGGACCCGAGGCTGGCGGCGTCCACCGAGCTGTTCGTGCGGTTGCAGCAGCACCGGCCGTTCCTCGCCTTCGGCTGCCCGCCCGGCTACTGGGGCTGGGCCGGGACCGCGGGCTGGCCGTCGACGCTGGAGACCAGCGAGATCCTGTCCGTGCTGTGCCGGATGCCCGGAGACGCGCAGGCGAAGTCCGTCGAGCTGGGCGTGGACTGGCTGACCCGGCTGCAGGACTCGCGCGGCTCGTGGGGGTTGTGCGTGCGCAACACCAAGGTCGCCAACAGCGGGCCGTGCCCGATGACCACCGTGCAGGCCGTCGACGCGCTGCTGGACTCCGGAATCCCGGCCGACGACAGCAAGGTTCGGCGCGCGCTGAGCTGGCTCGCCCAGGCCCAGCTGGCGGACGGCTCGTTCGAATCGGTCTGGTACCGCCACCACACGATGGCCACCGCCGCCGTGCTCGAAACCTTCTCCAAGGCCGGTCGCGCCGACGAGGAACCGGCTCGGCGCGCGAAGGCGTGGCTGGAGCGGGCCCGCAACGCCGACGGCTCGTGGGGCGACGGCCACGGCGCGCCCGCCACCGTCGAGGAGACCGGCTGGGCGATCTCGGGGCTGCTCGCCGCCGGCGCCTCCCCGGAGTCGATGCGCGACGGGCTGAACTGGCTGCTCGACCAGCGCGAACCCGGCGGCGGATGGCCTTCGGAGAGCGTCAACGAGTACGTCCGGCACGTCAGCCGCTACAGCAACCCGGCGCTGGCGCAGGGCACGGCGCTGCGCGCGCTCGGCCGCTACCGCGACGCCCTGCGCTGACCGCGGCACTTCACGGAATGGAGAACCCGATGACCGGTGCGACGCAGAAGGATTCCTTCACCGAGCACTACTGGCAGGACCCGCACGCGGCCTTCGCCGAAGCGCGCCGGACCTGCCCCGTCCAGGAGGTCGACTTCGAGGGCGGGCGCAGCTGGCTGGTCACCCGCTACGACGAGGTGAAGGCCGGGCTCACCGACGAACGCCTGGCCAAGGACTGGCGCTCCAGCCTGCCCGCCGAGGAGCGCGCCTCCGCCCCGCCCGGACTGCCCGCCCCGATGTCGCACATGCTGACCTCGCTCGACCCGCCGGAGCACACCCGGTTGCGCAGCCTGGTCACCCAGGCGTTCACCGGCCGCCGCATCGCCACGCTGCGCCCGCGCGTCGAATCCCTCGCCGAGGAACTGCTGGCGGAGCTGCCGCAGGACGAACCGGTCGACCTGGTGGCCCGCTTCGCGATCGTGCTGCCGATGGTGGTGATCAGCGAACTCCTCGGCGTCCCGGAGATCGACCGCGAGGAGTTCGCCCGACTGTCCACAGTGCTCATCGACGAGTGCCCGGACGAGGAGCTCGCCCGCGCGTCCGCGCAGATGGCCACCTACCTGGAAGGTCTGGTCGCCGCCAAGCGGGCCGCGCCCGACGACGCCCTGCTGTCCGCGCTGATCTCCGCCTCCGAGGAGGGCGACCGGCTCTCCGACCTGGAGATCGTCGCGATGGCCATGCTGCTGCTGATGGCGGGCCACGAGACCACCGCCGTGTTCATCACCAACAGCGTCCGGGCGCTGGTCGACGACGACTCCGCCCGCGCCCGCCTCGCCGACCCCGCGAAGGTGCCCTCGCTGGTCGAGGAGCTGCTGCGCTGGCTGTCGCCGGCGCTCAACGCCTCGCTGCGCTTCGCCACCGAGGACATGGAGATCGGCGGGGTGAAGATCGCCAGGGGAGACTCGGTGACGCTCTCCACCGGCGCGGCCAACCGCGACCCGGATCGCTACCCGGATCCGGACGTCTTGGACCCCGACCGGGACACCGGCGGCCACGTCGCCTTCGGTCACGGCATCCACCGCTGCCTCGGCGCGGCCCTGGTGCGCCTGGAGGGCGAAGTCGCCCTGGAGGCCCTGTTCCGCCGCCACCCGAACCTGCGCGTCGTCGCCGACCCGTCCGAGCTCACCTACCGCCACAGCGTCCACGTCCACGCCCCCCGCACCCTCCCGGTCCTCCTCACCCCGCCCGATCATTGACCGGACCGTCCGCAGCCCAACGCCATTCCTCGGTCTGGACGTCACCGTCGCAGGGACCGCTCAGCCCGCTACCGCGCTCGCCGGGGTCGCGACCACCAGGTTCAGGCCCCGGGCGTGGAAGGGAGCGGTGCTCGACGGGTTGGCCGAGTCGTCGGTGACGAGCGTCCAGTTCGGACTCAGCGGGGCGTGGGCTCGGAAGGGGCGCTGGCCGAGCTTGTCGGCGTGGACCAGGACGTAGACGTGGTCGGCCCGTCGGGCCATGAGCTCCTTGAGGCGGGTCTGCTCCAGGTCCGCCTCGCAGATGCCGTGCTCGGCGGTGACGCCATCGGCGCCCAGGAACGCGCGGTCGAACGTCCGGCGTTCCAGGGCGGCCTCGGTCAGCGGTCCGACGAACCCCTGGCTGAGCTGGCGCAAGGCGCCGCCCAGGCATTCGACGCGGAGATCGGCGTTGGCGAGCTCGTGCAGCACGGTGAACGACGTGGTGACCACGGTCAGGTCGTCGTCGCGGTGCGCCAGCTCGCGGGCGAGGGCCGCGGTGGTGCTGCCGGAGTCGAGCAGGATCGTTTCGCCGGGGCGCACCTGGTCGCAGGCCCAGCGGGCGATCGCATGCTTCGCCTCCGCGGCTTCGCCGTTGCGCTGACGCACCGATGCCTCGTGCCGCAGCGGCATCGCGCCGCCGTAGGTCCGGGCGAGCTGCCCGGCGGCCTGCAATTGCGCCAGGTCCCGCCGGATCGTCGACGCCGTCACACCGAACGCCGCCGACAGCTCGTCAACGCTGGTCAGCCCGGAGGTGTCGGCCAGCCGCAGGATCGCGGCGCGGCGCTCCTTCGCTCCGCGGGGCATCTCCGGTCGGTTCACGCGCACAGGTTGGCGGCCTGGCGGAGGGCCTCGACCATGCTGTCGGCGCTGGCCTTCCCCGTTCCCGCGATGTCGAAGGCGGTGCCGTGGTCGACCGACGTGCGGATCACGGGCAGGCCGACGGTGATGTTCACGCCCGTCTCGATGCCCAGCACCTTGACCGGTCCGTGGCCCTGATCGTGGTACATCGCGACGATGAGGTCGTACTCTCCGCGCGTGGCCAGGTAGAACGCGGTGTCGGCGGGTAGCGGGCCCTGGGCGTCGATGCCGTCTGCGCGCAGCTTCTCCAGCGCCGGGACGATCTTCTCGGCCTCCTCGCCGTGGCCGAACAGGCCGTTCTCGCCGGCGTGCGGGTTGATCCCGCAGACGCCGATGCGCGGCGACTCCACTCCCGAGTCGCGCAGCGTCCGGTCGCCGCGGCGCACCGTGCGCTCGACCAGGCCGGGTTCGATGGCGGCGACGGCGTCGATCAGTCCGATGTGGGTGGTCACGTGGATGACCTTCATCGCCGGGGTGGCCAGCATCATCGAGACCTCGTCGGTGCCGGTCAGTTGCGCCAGCAGCTCGGTGTGCCCCGGGAAGATGTGCCCGGCGGCGTGCAGCGCCTCCTTGTTCAACGGTGCGGTGCAGATGGCCTGCGCCGCACCGCTCGTCGCGAGCTCGCTGGCAACTCGGATGTAGTGGTAGGCGGCGTCACCGGCGACCGGGGACACCGCGCCCCACGGCAGCTCGGCGGGCAGCAGGCCCAGGTCGATGACGTTGATGCGACCAGGGGTGAAGACCGCGTCGTCGACCGAATCGACGGCGACCACCTCGACCTCGACGCCGAGGACGTCGGCGGCCTTCCGCAGCCGACCGGCGTCGCCGATGACGACGGGACGGCACCGGGTGGCGGTGGTCTCGTCGAGGAGCGCGCCGACGGTGACTTCGGGGCCGACGCCCGCTCCATCGCCCATCGTCACGGCGATCACGGGGGTGGGGGAGGCACTGTTCACTTCGTCAACCTTTCGATTCCTGCGGACGGAGGTGTTCCACGATCCGGGAGAGGCTGTCGCTCCCGCCGAAGCTGCCGGGCCGGGTGACCACGGAGGCGCCGGCGGGCGTGCGGCTGCGCACGGCCCCGTGGTGGATCTGCCCGACCGGCACCAGAGCGCGGACACCGAGTGCGTCGAGCACCAGCCGTGCGGTCTCGCCGCCGGTGAGCACCAGGTCGACCGGGCCGGGGGAGCGCTCGACGATGCCTGCGGCAGTGGATGCCAGTCCCCGCACCAGGTCTCGCGACTGCCCGGGTGCGATCGGTTCGGCGGAGTCGATGCTCAGCGCGGTTGGTCCGCGTTCGAGCGCGACGAGCGCGCGGGACAGGGCGGACTCGCTGGTTCCCCGGCCTATGAGGTCGGTGGGACTGCAACCTACGATGCGCGTTCCGCGCAGCTCGGCGACGCGCAGTTGCTCGGCGGCCTCGGGAGAGGCCGTGCCGACGACGATCAGCACCGGATTTCCGGTTGGTGGGGGCGGGGTTTCGGCTGTGGAAAGGCAGGCGGTGCGGCCGAGGGCGGCGGCCAGTCCACCGGAACCGGCGAGCCGCGCACCAGCGGGCGCTGCGGCGACCACGGCGTCGAGGTCGGCGTCGGTCTCCCCGTCGCAGACCGGAACCTCGCCCGCAGCAGCGCATTCGGCGAGCGCGGTGGCCAGATTCTGCGAGCGCACGGTCTTCAGCGAGATGGTGCGGCAGCTCAGCGGCGCGAGAGCTCCGGCGATGCTGCGGGGCGGGGACGTGCCCTCGACCCGCCACGCTTGCGAGCGGTGCAGCGCAACGCCGTTGAGGTGGGCGATGCCGTCCACGACGGTCCGGTGCAGCGCGGGCAGTGCCGGCGCGACGACCAGCGGTCGGTCCGCAGCGGCACCCAGCACCGCCGCCACGTTGCCGCGCAGCTGGGAGTCGATCTTGACGAAGACCGCGCGCTCACCCGCGCCGCGCAGGGCGGCGTGGGTGATGCGCGCCGCCTCGGCGGCCGTGAGCGCGCGGTGGTCGAGGTCAACCACAACCACGGATTGCGCGTTGTGCGCAACTTGTGGAGAGTCGGTCCGCGCGAGTTCGACCGTCGCGGAAGCGTCGATCGGTCGCAGGCAGGCGGCGGTCTCCACGGCCCCGGACAGGTCGTCGGCCAGCACGAGAAGCCCATTAGTCAGCAAGTTCAGCTCCTCGTCCTAGTTCGTCCCCGACGCCTCGGCTCGGAGGTCGATCGGTCTCGCAGCGTGGGTTTCACGCTAGCGCGTTTGCGCGTTTCGCGCCAATCTTCTTGCGCGAAACGCGCAACCCTGCAATGGTGAGCCAGGTAACGAGGCCGGGTGGCCATCGCCGTTCCCCCGAGGAGTCCCCGCATGACCGTTTCGCGTTTGGAGGTGCCCGGTGTCGAGGTGCCCATGTCGTCCCTCGTGCTCGGGACGATGACGTTCGGTGACACCGTCGACGCCGCCGGCGCGGCGAAGATGCTCGACACCGCGCTCGATGCCGGCATCACGGCGGTGGACACGGCCAACGGGTACGCGGGCGGCGAGACCGAGCGCATCCTCGGCGACATCCTGCCCGCCCGCCGGGACCGCATCTCGCTGGCGACCAAGGCCGGGATGCCGCACCCGGACGCGGGCGAGCACTCGCCGCTGTCCCCTCAGGGCCTGCGCGCCAGCGTCGACGGGAGCCTGTCGCGGCTGGGCGTGGAGCGGATCGACCTGTTCTACCTGCACCAGCCCGATCGCGCTTGCGCGCTGACCGACACGCTGGCCACGATCGCGAGCCTGGTCGCCGAGGGCAAGATCGGCGCGCTCGGCGTCTCCAACTTCGCCGCCTGGCAGATCGCTGAGCTCAACCGCACCGCCGACGAGGTGGGCGCACCCCGGCCGGTCATCGCCCAGCAGCTGTACAACCTGCTGGCTCGCCGCGTCGAGGAGGAGTACGTCGAGTTCGCCGACACGACCGGCCTGCTGACCATGGTCTACAACCCGCTGGCCGGGGGGCTGCTCACCGGGCGGCACAGCTTCGAGCGCGACCCGTCCTCGGGCCGGTTCGCCGACTCGCGGCTCGCCGAGATGTACCGCGCGCGGTACTGGGACGAGCGGCTCTTCGACGCCGTCGAACGGCTCACCGCGATCGCCGAGAACGCCGGGATCCCGCTGGTGGAGCTCTCGTTGCGCTGGGTGCTCGGCAAACCCGCGACCTCGGCGGTGCTGCTAGGCGGCTCGAAGACCGAGCAGCTCGAAGCCAACATCGCGGCGCTGGCGGCCGGACCGCTGCCGGAGGACGTGGTCGAGGCGTGCGACGCCGTCGGAGCGTTCCTGCGCGGACCGATGCCCGCCTACAACCGCTGAATCCGCATCGAACGAGAGGAAACACCTTGTCCGCAGCCGAATTCGCGCGCAAGTTGCGCGCCAGGGAGAGGGTCGTCGGGTACTGGGTGGTGCTCGACAACCCGATCGGCACCGAACGCATCGCCCGGCTCGGGTACGACTACGTCGCGGTGGACGCCCAGCACGGCCTGCTCGGCTACTCCGGACTGCTCAACGCCATGATGGCCATCGACGCCGGTGGCCGGTCCGTCGGCCTGACCCGGGTCGAGGCCAACGACCCGGCCGCCATCGGGCACGCGCTCGACGCCGGCTCGGCCGGGGTCGTCGTGCCGCTGGTCGACTCCGCGGAGGACGCCCGCGCGGCGGTGGCCGCCACGCGCTACCCGCCGCACGGCCGCCGCTCCTACGGGCCGATGCGTTCCGGGCTGCGGATCGGACCTCGCCCGGCCGAGGCCGACGAGAGCAGCGTGCTGCTGGCGATGATCGAAACCCCGCAGGGCCTGGCCAACGTCCGCGAGATCTGCGCGACCGAGGGCATCGACGGCGTCTACGTGGGCCCGTCGGACCTGTGCCTGGCGGTCGGCGGAGCGTTCCCGGGGGACCCGGCCGTGGCCGAGCAGTTCGAGCAGGCCGTGGCGGACATCCAGAAGGCCGCAGCCGAAGCGGGCATCGCCGCCGGCATCCACACGCCCGACGGAGCCACCGCTGCGCGCAGGCTGGAGCAGGGCTACACCTTCGCCAGCGTGGCCTGCGACCTGGTGCACCTGGAGCGGGTGGCGGGCGAGCACCTGGAGGCGGCGAAGTCGTGACCGAGCTGATCACCGACGGCGTGCTCCGCGAGATCGAGCCGAACCGCCGCGAGACCTACCTGAGCGCGGGGACCGCCCAGTCGCACGCGGCCAACCTCATGCCGCTGCCCAGCGGAGAGCTCGGCTGCGCATGGTTCGCCGGAACGCAGGAAGGGCTCTCGGACATCAACGTCTGGTTCGCCCGGCTCGACACCGAGGGGCGGTGGAGCGCACCGGTCCAGGTCTCCGCCGACTCCGAGCGCTCGGAGCAGAACCCGGTGCTGTTCCCCGCGCCCGGCGGCGAGCTCTGGCTGCTCTACACGGCGCAGATCTCCGGGAACCAGGACACCGCCGAGGTGCGCCTGGTCGTCTCCCACGACGAGGGCAGCAGCTGGAGCGAGCCGCGCACCCTCGTACCCGCCTCGGACACCGGCGGGGTGTTCGTCCGCCAGCCGGTCGTGGTGCTGGAATCAGGCCGGTGGGTGCTGCCGGTGTTCCACTGCGTGCGCCCGGACAGCGGCCGGTGGCGCGGTGACAACGACACCAGCGCGGTGCTCGTCTCCGACGACCGCGGCGCCACCTGGTCGCACCACGAGGTCCCCGGCAGCACCGGCTGCGTGCACATGAACGTGGTGCCGCTGGCCGAGGGCGGGCTGCTGGCGCTGTTCCGGCGTCGCCAGGCCGACGCGATCTTCGCCAGCCGGTCCGCCGACGGCATCACCTGGAGCGAGCCCGAGCCGACCGAGCTGCCCAACAACAACTCGTCGATCCAGGTCACGGCGTTGCGCGACGGGCGGCTCGCGCTGGCTTACAACCACAGCAGCGCCGCCGACGCCGCCGAGCGCCGCGCGTCCCTCTACGACGAGATCGACGGCGACTCGATCACCGAACCCGGTGCGGCGCACCAACAACCGCCCGGAACCGCGTTCTGGGGAGCCCCGCGCGCCCCGCTGACCGTCGCGCTGTCCGCCGACGGCGGGCGCAGCTGGCCGGTGCGCCGCGACGTGGAGGTCGGCGACGGCTACTGCCTGACCAACAACTCCCGCGACGGCCTCAACCGGGAGCTGTCCTACCCCTCGATCACCCAGACCGACGATGGCGACCTGCACGTCGCCTTCACCTACTTCCGCCGGGCCATCAAGCACGTTCGCGTGTCAACCACCTGGTTCGGCGTCTGAAACTCGGCCTTTGCAATGGAGCAGCCATGGCTAGTGAAGTCAACGCGAAAACCGCGGCGGTGAAGCACCCCGGACCACCCGAGACCTGGTCCGGCTTCCTCAGGAGCATGGGGCCGGGCATCGTCGTGGTGATGTCCTGGCTGGGGACGGGCGATTTCATCAGCGCCTCGGTCTCCGGCTCCACCTTCGGCTACGCGCTGATCTGGACGCTGCTGATCGCCACGTTCTCCCGGTACTTCATCGTCTCGTCGATGTCGAAGTACCAGCTGTGCAACTCGGTGGGCGACGAGACCATCCTGGACGGCTACGGCCGGGTGTGGAAGGGCTTCCCGATGTTCATCGGGGCGACCACCTGCGTGCTCGGGTTCGTCTACGTCTCCTTCCTGACCCTGGCCGCGGCGACCGCGCTCGACGCGCTGTTCCGGCCGGTGCTTCCGTTGGGCAGCTGGGGAGTTCCGCTGTGGGCGGTGATCACCACCGTCGTGGCCTACGCGCTGGCCTCGCGGCGCAAGGGGCACTTCCGCGGACTGGAGATCGTCGCCCAGATCACCATGGCCGTGCTGGTGATCTGCTTCCTGCTGGCGTTGATCGGGACCGGCATCGACCTGCCGAAGCTGTTCGGCGGTCTGCTGTTCGAGATGCCCGCGGGCGAAGCCGGTTACATCACCGCGGCGAGCACCGCGGTCGGTCTGATAGGCGCGGTCGGCGGCTCGGCGGCCAACCTGCTCTACCCGTACTTGATGCACGAAAAGGGCTGGCGCGGGACCGGATACCTCAAGTTGCAGCGGTTGGACCTGCGGTTCGGCAGCCTCGTGATGTTCGGCCTGGTGCTGGCCGTCTGGGTGGTCGCGGCCGAAACCCTGCACGGCACGGGCGAAAGCGTGTCCTCGGCCGACGGTCTGGCGAGCATGATGGAGAAGGCCATCGGCCCGGCCGGTCCCTCGATCATGTGGCTGGCGATCTTCTTCACGGTGTTCAACAACATCGTCACCCAGCCGCGGGTGTTCGTGCGGATGTTCGTGGAATCGCTGCACAAGTCGCGTCCCGAGCGGCTGGAACGCCTGCGCGCCAACCGCGACCTGACCGGTGTCGTGGACAAGGAGGCGTTCTCCTACGACCCGCTGTTCTGGATCATCCTCACCGTGATCATGACCGTGCCGATCGTCTTCTCGCTACCGGGGATGCCCGGCATGGTGATCATCACCTTGATCGGGAACTCGGTGAACGTGCTGACCGTTCCCATGATCATCGTCGGCCTGATCGTGATGACCTCGAAGCGCTCCCTGATGGTCGACGGCTACGCGAACAAGTGGTGGGAAACGACGATCCTCGCTCTCATCGGCGCAGTCGGGCTCTGGGCCACCTACGAGCTCTGCACCAGCATCGCGGGCACGCTCACCGGCTGACCTCGGCGACCTGAGCGCGGGCATCGCCCGGGGTGACGCGATCGCGGAGGTGATCGCGTCACCCCGGGAACCGGAGAAATCGTCTTCGGGAATCGGGTGCATCGAATTCTGAACACTTCCGCGCGGCGGTTCGCGGTAAAGCGAAAGGGCACGCGGAATGGAGTGATCCCCGGCACAGTCCCTTTTTGGTGCAGCTGTCGGAACCTGGGTGGATTAGGGGTTATGACCTGCCGTTTCGCCGGTTCATGCGGCTTCGTGGGTGGGGTGAGAAGAGGTGGTTATCGCCCCATAGGTGTCGGTTCTTTGACTTCGGTTCGAGATCGGCATTAGCTGGCGGGAGTCGCGATTCCACAGTGGCGCAACGGTGCGCGAGGGATGAACAGGGGAACGGCCGCAGCATGAGTCGTAGGGAAGATCCGGTCGACGATCTGAAGGTGACCGCGCCGAAGACGTGGGCCACCGGGGCGCCGGCGGTCGGGCACGCGTTGCAGTACTCGCTCAGCCAGACCTCGCCGCGTCGGACCGCGCTGACGCTGCTGAACCTCAACCAGGGCAAGGGAATCGACTGCCCCGGCTGCGCGTGGCCCGACCCGGACCCGAAGCACCGGCCGATGAACGAGTACTGCGAGAACGGCGCCAAGCACGTCAACGACGAGGCGACCTCGCACCGCGTCACCCGCGAGTTCTTCCAGCAGTACTCGGTCTCCGAGCTCGCCGAGAAGTCCGACTACTGGCTCAACCAGCAGGGACGCCTGACCGAGCCCGTGGTCAAGCGCTCCGACTCGGACTTCTACGAGCCGATCAGCTGGGACGACGCCCTCGACCTGCTCGCGGCGGAGCTGCGCTCGCTCGACTCGCCGAACGAGGCCCTGTTCTACACCTCGGGCCGGGTCAGCAACGAAGCCGCGTTCCTGCTCCAGCTGTTCGCCCGGGCCTACGGCACCAACAACCTGCCGGACTGCAGCAACATGTGCCACGAGTCCAGCGGTTCGGCCATGCAGGAGACGCTCGGCGTCGGCAAGGGCACCGTCAGCCTCGACGACCTGCACCACTCCGACCTGATCTTCGTCATCGGCCAGAACCCGGGCACCAACCACCCGCGGATGCTGACCGCCCTGGAACGCGCCAAGCACAACGGCGGCGAGGTCGTCGCGGTCAACCCGCTGCCCGAGGCCGGGCTGATGCGGTTCAAGAACCCGCAGAAGGTGCGCGGCGTGCTCGGCCGGGGCACCGCGATCGCCGACCAGTTCCTGCAGATCCGCCCGGGCGGTGACCTCGCGCTGTTCAAGGCGCTGAACCTGCTGCTGCTCGAAGCCGAGGACGCCGCCCCCGGCACCGTCCTGGACCACGAGTTCATCCGCACCCACACCACGGGCTTCGAGGAGTTCGCCCGCCAGGCGCGGGAGCTGTCCTGGGACGAGGTGCACGCCGCGACCGGGCTCACCCGCGCCGAGATCGAGCAGGTGCGCGACCGCGTCCTGGCCAGCAACAGCGTCATCGCCTGCTGGGCCATGGGACTGACCCAGCAGAAGCACGGCGTCGCCACCATCCGCGAGATCGTCAACTTCCTCATGCTGCGCGGCAACCTCGGCAAGCCCGGTGCCGGTGCGTGCCCGGTGCGCGGGCACAGCAACGTCCAGGGCGACCGCACCATGGGCATCTGGGAACGCGTCCCGCAGTCCTTCCTGGACTCCCTCGAAGCGGAATTCGGCTTCACACCGCCGAAGGAGCACGGTTGGGACTCGGTGGACTCCATCCGGGCCATGCTCGACGGGCGCGCGCGGTTCTTCCTCGGCGTGGCGGGCAACTTCGTCCGCGCCACGCCGGACAGCGAGGTGACCGAGAAGGCGATGCGCCAGTGCCGGCTGACCGCGCACATCTCCACCAAGCTCAACCGCTCCCACACCGTGTGCGGCGAAACCGCGCTGATCCTGCCCACTCTGGGCCGCAGCGACCGGGACGTGCAGGACGGGGTGGAGCAGTTCGTCACCGTCGAGGACTCGATGAGCATGGTGCACGCGTCCTTCGGCCGGCTCGAACCGGCTTCGGAGGCGCTGCTCAGCGAGGTCGCGATCCTGTCCCGGCTGGCCCGCCGGACGCTGGGGGAGGACCCGGCCATCCCGTGGGAGGAGTTCGAGGCGAACTACGACGCGATCCGCGACCGGATCTCCCGCGTCGTTCCCGACTTCGAGGACTTCAACCGGCGAGTGGCCGACCCGGCGGGCTTCCCGCTGCCGAACCCCGTCAACAGCGGTGATTTCCGCACGCCGAGCGGCAAGGCGGTGTTCAGCTCCAACGAGTTCGAGTGGCTCTCGGCACCCGACGGGTACCTGGTCCTGCAATCGCTGCGCTCGCACGACCAGTGGAACACCATCCCGTACGCCAACGACGACCGCTACCGCGGCATTCACGACGCCCGCCGCGTCGTGATGGTCAACCCCGCCGACCTCGACGAGCTCGGCATCGCCGACCGCTCCGCGGTGGACATCGTCAGCGTGTGGCACGACGGCGTCGAGCGGCGGGCCCCGAACTTCCGCGTCGTCGGCTACCCGGCGGCGCGGGGATCGGCCGCCGCGTACTACCCGGAGACCAACGTGCTCGTCCCGCTCGACAGCGTTGCCGACGTCAGCAACACGCCGACCTCCAAGGGCGTCATCGTCCGCCTGGAACCCGTCGCCGAAGAAGGCTGACGCTCGCGGAGGGCCGCACCGCACGCGGTGCGGCCCTCCGCGATGGGGTCACATCCTGGTGGAGCCGTCCTTGATGGCCTCCCGGATCCGGAAGTAGGTGCCGCAGCGGCACACGTTGCGGATCTCCTCGATGTCGGCGTCGGTGATCTCCCGGCCCTTCGCCTGGGCCTGCTTCACCTTGGCCACCGCCGCCATGATCTGGCCTGGCTGGCAGTAACCGCACTGCACGACGTCGTGGTCGAGCCACGCCTCCTGCATCGGGTGCAGCTCCTCGCCGACGGTGTCCGGCAGTCCCTCGATCGTGGTGATCTCATCGGAGGCTTCGACGTCCTTGACCTGCACGGAGCAGGGGTTGAACGCCTTGCCGTTGATGTGGCTGGTGCAGGCCTTGCAGACGTTGATCCCGCACCCGTACTTCGGACCCGTGACGCCGAGCAGGTCGCGGATGACCCACAGCAGCCGCACGTCGTCCTCGACGTCCACCGTGATCTGCTTGCCGTTCAGCTTGAAGGTGTGCTCGGGCATTCTGCCTCCTCAGTAGGTGTGGTCCAGGCCGTTGGTCGGCGACGGCGGCAACGGCGGGACGTGCGGGTAGGGCTCGAACGCGAGCGGATCGTTGTGGTTGATCGGGAAGTACGTCGGCGTCGTGCCGGTGGCCGCGCGGTAGGCGCACGCGGTGGCCGCGAACGCGGGAGCGACGCCCATCTCACCGCCACCGGAGGGCATCTCGCTCTCCTCGGCGGGCAGGATCACCGGTGTGAACTCGAACGGCAGGTTCCACTGCCTGCAGTAGAAGAAGTTGTCCCAGCTGGCCTCGGCGATGCGGCCCTCGTTGAGGTGGACGCTGGCGGTCAGCGCCTGCGCGAGACCGTCGATGAAGCCGCCCTGCATCATGGCTTCGAGCCCGAGCGGGTTGACCACGATGTGCCCGGGGATCGTGACGAGCACGCCCCGCGTCACCCGCGGCCCGGTGACCCCGTCGCGGATCGGCCGGTTGACCGTCTCCGGGCGGCAGTCGATCTCCACGAAGCAGGCCATCGTGTTCTTGTACTCGTGGTGCAGCGCGATCCCGTGGCCGACGCCGTCCGGTGTGGGCTGGCCCCACCCGCCGACCTCAGCGGCCTTGTCCAGCACCTTCAGCAGGTTCTCGTTCTTGACGTACTTGCGCCGGAATTCGTACGGGTTCATGCCCATCTTCTCGGCGAGCTCGTCGACGAACAGCTCCCGCGTGGTCGCGACGTCCGGCGAGTACACGTTGCGCGTGCTACCGGTGTTGAAACCGCCGCGCTTCTGGTTGTTGGCCGGGCTCTGGTGCGTCTCGGTCAGCAGCGTCTTGGTGACGCCGAAGTTGTACAGCGACGGCGTGGTCAGCGTGAAGATGACCTCCGAGATCGAGTACCCGGCCAGCGGCAGGCGGCTCGCGGTGGAGGTCAGCGCCTCGCCGAAGCCGTGGCTGAAGTCGGTGCGCACACCGGCGAGGTGCTGCTCCAGGCTGATCACGTCGTGGGTGAACGACGCCCGGATCGTGCCCACCGACATCGGGTGGACGCGGCCCTGCCTGCAGTCGTCGGCGCGGTGCCACATGAGCTTGACCGGCTTGCCGAGCTTCTTGGAGATCTCGGCGGCCTCGGACGCGGCGTCGTGGAACAGGCAGCGGCCGAACGAACCGCCACCGGGCACCACGTGCACCGTCACCTGGGGCTGCGCGAGCCCGAGCTCTTGGGCGATGGCCGCCTGCGCGACGATCGGGACCTTCACCGTCGACCAGATCTCGGCCCGGTCGGGCCGGACGTCGGCGATCGCGGAGTTGACGCCCAGCGCGCTGCCGTTGACGAAGCCGAAGGTGTACTGGCGCTCCAAGGTCTGGGTGGCCGGCGTCGGCGGGATCACCGGGGGTGGCGTCGCGGCCTTCAGCTTCTGCTCGACCGTCGCGTCGGACTCGTCGTCGACCGGGCCCGGTCCCCACGACACGTCCAGCGCGTTGACCGCGTCGATGCACTGCCCGAAGGTCTCGCCGCGCACGGCGACACCGCTGCTGATCTGCACGACGTCGGTGACACCCGGCATCGTGCGCACCTGGTCGATGTTGTTCACCGCGCGCACGGTGCCGTTGATCGTCGGCGGCCGGCAGACCATCGTCGGCTTCGCGTCGGGGACCTGCAGGTCGGTGGTGAACTTCTTGCGCCCGGTGACCGCCTCCAACGCGTCGATGCGCCTGGTCGGCTTGCCGACGAGCTTGAACTCCGATTCGGGCTTGAGGTCCACCTGGACCTCGGTGGTCGTGTCGCTGGCGGCCTTGTGCACGAGGTCGCCGTAGGGGATGGCGTTGCCCGCCGCCGAGGTGATCGTCCCGAGCTTGGCGGTCAGCAGGTCAGCCTGCTCGCCGAGGACGTGGCCTGCGGCCTCCAGCAGCCGGCCCTTGGCGATCGCGGCCGCGGTGCGCACCGGCCAGTACAGCGCGCTGATCGAGGCAGAACCACCGGTGAGCTGGTTGAACACCAGCTCGGGCCGGGCGTCGGCGAGGGTGATGTGCACCTTCTCCAGGGGTAACTCGAGCTCCTCGGCGATGAGCATCGCGATCGCCGTGCTCAGGCCCTGACCGACCTCGGTGCGGTTGAGCGCGAAGGTGGCCGAGCCGTCCTCGTTGAGCTGGATGGAGATGAGGTTCGCGGTGGGGCGTGCGGCGTAGACCAGTCCGTCGGTGAGGTCGACGTGGTCGGCGACCTGCGGGGTCGGTGGCACGCCCGCGCCGGTCGCGGCGGCTGCCGCGGGGCCGAGGAGGGATCCGCCGCCGAGCTCGGCGGCGGCCACCAGCGTGGGCGCCGCCAGCAGATATCCCAGGAAACGGCGCCTGCTGGGGCTGGTGGCGCCGGGTGCGGTGGTGTCCGTGCGACTGGAGCGCATGGGGCTCAACCTTTCGACGGGCTTGTCAGTTCGGAAGCGTCGCGAGGTTCGGGAAACTCGGTGTCGCGGTGGTATTTCCGTCTGGTGCGTACTCGTCGGTGCGAGTCGGTTGGCGAGTCATGTTGCAGGACCGGATTCCGCTTCCAATACCCCCGAGATGGGGTGATCGGGAGGTCACGGACAGTGCCGAGGAGGCGGAACCGGATCACCGGAGGTCAGGGGTCCGGGACTGTGACCGGCGTCATGATTTCGTTACGCGAAGTGCTCGAACAACCACCCGTATGGATGCCCCCGTAAGTGGGTAGGCGGGGCGTGTTGTGCGCGGAGGGAATCGTTTCAGCGGCCAAATGGCGGGTATAGTCGTGCAACTCAGTGCCACTACGGAGTGGGTGTCTTCGGCGCGAACCGGAACGTGTCGATCAGCCGATGGAGGACGGACACTATGGCCGGCAGCGGAGACGGCAACGGCGCCGTGACGCGGAGACCTGACGACCGGACGAACGGCGAAGCACGTCTGCAGCCCGACGATCGCGACGCGCTGCGCGCTGAACTGCGCTCGGTGTCGTCCGAATCGGACTTCCCGGTCGCCTTCGGCGGCGAGGTCACCAGCTCCAGCGTCCGGCTCACCGAGTGCTTCGGCACCTTGACCACGCGCCTGCGCGACCTGGAGGTGCACGAGGGCAGGGGAGTCGGCGGCCAGGCGCTGGCGTTCGGCAGGCCCATCGGTGTCGTCGACTACGGAACCGCCCGGCACATCACCCACGACTACGACGGCCCGGTCATGGCCGAACGGCTGTCGGCGGTGCTCGCGGTCCCCGTGCGGGTGCGCGGGAAGTGCCGCGCCGTCCTCTACGGAGCGATCCGCCAGCGGGTCGCCGTCGGGGACCGGGCGCGGGACTCGCTGGTCGCGGCCGGTCGGCGCCTGGCAGCCGAACTGGCGGTCCGCGACGAGGTCGACCGGCGGATGTCGATGGCCGAGGCGGTCGCGGCCACCCGGCGCCCCGACGTCGCCGACGTGGCCAACCTCGAAGAGCTGCGGTCGGTGCACTCCGAGCTGTGCGCGATCGCCGGGTCGGTGGAGGACGCGAACCTGCGGACCCGGATGTACGAGGTCGCGCAGCGCCTCACCGACCTGCGGTCGGGCGAGACCGAACCGGCACCGCAGCTCCGGCTGTCCCGGCGGGAGATCGATGTCCTCTCGCAGGTGGCGCTCGGCTGCACCAACGTCGAAGTGGCGGAACGGCTTTCGCTCGCGCCCGAGACCGTGAAGGCGTACCTGCGCGCGGCGATGCGCAGGCTCGGGGCGCGCACCCGGCACGAGGCCGTCGTGCGCGCGCGATCCGCCTGGCTGCTGCCGTGACGTCCGGGCCTACCCCAATTCGGGTGTAACGCGGGCACGTTCCCGGTCCCTACTGTGTGCGGTCACGAACACACGCCACCTGCCGGGAGGAATACGTGCCTGCGGTCGAGCTGTCCTACGCGTCCGGTGTTTCGGACGTGCCGTTGCTGGGCGACACCATCGGGGAGAACCTCGAACGCACGGCCTCCCGCTTCCCCGACCAGGACGCGCTGGTGGAGGTGTCCACGGGTCGCCGCTGGACCTACCGGGAGTTCCTCGCGGAGGTCGACGTCGTCGCGGCCGGACTGCTCGAAGCGGGCGTGGCGAAGGGAGACCGGGTCGGGATCTGGGGTCCCAACCGCGCCGAGTGGACGCTGACCCAGTACGCGACGGCGAGGATCGGCGCGATCCTGGTCAACATCAACCCCGCCTACCGTTCGCACGAGCTGGAATTCGTGCTGAACCAGGCCGGGGTTCGGATGTTGGTGTCGGCGAAGTCGTTCAAGAGCTCGGACTACGTGGCCATCGTGGAGGAGGTGCGCGGCAGGTGCGCGGCGCTGGACGAGGTCGTGTACTTCGACGACCCGAGCTGGCAGCGGTTGCTCGATGCGGGGCGCGCGGCCGACCGCGAGCGCGTCCGGTCGGTGCGGTCGACGCTGTCGGCGGATGATGCGATCAACATTCAGTACACGTCGGGGACGACGGGTTTTCCGAAGGGTGCGACGTTGTCGCATCACAACATCCTGAACAACGGTTTTTTCGTGGGGGAGTTGTGCGGGTAT
>NZ_SMKS01000053.1:0-43119 GCF_004348435.1 Saccharopolyspora terrae
CGGGATTACAACCTGGTTTCGCACGTGCACGGTGGTGATGCCGCGCGCAACTCCGGCTACGTGTCGGTGACGCCGAGCGCGACCGCCGCGCACCAGTTCGTCGTGCCCGACGGTGGCGAACCGATCCGGTACAACGGGCGTTGGTACGTGCCGATGTCGGGGCAGATCTACCAGATCGAGTCCTCGGGCAACATGATTCACATGGCGTCGCAGAACCTTCCGCGGGATCTGTTGGAGCGGATGCAGTACCAGACCGAGTGGGACTCGGTGCGGCACGTCGACCGGCGCAACATCCACTCGGCGATGACCGTGAGCGGTCACTTCCACCAGGGACCCGACGGTCGCCGGACGATCCTGCCCGGTACGACGCCTCGGTTGACCAACGTCGACAACGACGGCTTCGTCGACGGATACCGGGGTTACGACCCGCACGCCGACCGGGACAGCGGATTCACCCGCGACACCGACCTCGGACTCGGTCGTTCGCCCAGGCGGCGCTCGCCGTCCGACGACTACCCGGCCACCACGAGTTCGTCGTCCTACTACCCGAGGTATTCGAGCTCGTACGACAACCACTACGACCGGGGACCCGGACTGCCGCCCAGCGCGGAGAGCTCCAGCAGCGGTTCCCCAACGTCGCCCGACGCTCAGCAGACCGCCACCGACGAGGTCGTGCTCGACAACCCGCAGCTGCGGGCGAATCCGCCGCGCCCGCGCTGGATGTACCGGGGCGACACGCGTCCGCCGGAGGAGATCTTCCGCGACGGCATGACCTCCTGGGGACGCGACTACGACCTGGTCGCCCACGTGCACGGCGGTGACCAGGCCATGAGTTCCGGCTACGTGTCGGTGACGCCCAGCGCCGTTGCGGCGCACCAGTTCGTGGTGCCCAACGGCGGCCAGCCGATCCAGCGGGACGGCAAGTGGTACTTCCCGATGTCCGGGCAGATCTACCAGATCGAGTCCTCGGGCAACATGATCCACATGGCCTCGCAGAACCTGCCGCAGGCGCTGCTGGACCGCATGCAGTTCCAGACCGAGTGGGACGCCGTCCGCCACGTCGATTCGGAGAACATCCACTCCGCGATGACCGTCGAGGGCTACTTCCACCAGGGCCCCGACGGCAAGCGCACCATCCTGCCCGGCACGACGCCGAACGTCACCAACGTCGACAACGAGAACTTCGTCCCGGGCCACCGGGGCTACGACCCGCACGCCGACCAGGACAGCGGGTTCACCCGCGACAGCGACCTCGGGCTCGCCGAGGACACCCAGACCAGCAGCACCGAGTCGGCCGATATCTCGCCCGGTTTGCCGCCGTCGGATGGGTATTCGTCGCGTCGTTCGCACGAGTCCTCGCGGTCGCATCATTCGTCGGGGTCGCATCGTTCGTCGTCGGGTCGGCCTTCGTATTCGACGTACACGGTGGTTCCGTCATCGTCTTCTGCTCAGGGGAGTAGTTCGTCGCAGTCGGCTGGTCCGGTGCGGTTGGACAATCCGCAGTTGCGGGCGAATCCGCCGCGCCCGCGCTGGATGTATCGGGGTGATACGCGTTCGCCGGAGGAGGTCTTCCGGGATGGGATGACGTCGTGGGGTCGGGATTACAACCTGGTTTCGCACGTGCACGGTGGTGATGCCGCGCGCAACTCCGGCTACGTGTCGGTGACGCCGAGCGCGACCGCCGCGCACCAGTTCGTCGTGCCCGACGGTGGCGAACCGATCCGGTACAACGGGCGTTGGTACGTGCCGATGTCGGGGCAGATCTACCAGATCGAGTCCTCGGGCAACATGATTCACATGGCGTCGCAGAACCTGCCGCAGGATCTGCTCGACCGCATGCAGTACCAGACGGAATGGGATTCCGTCCGCCACGTCGACCGGCGCAACATCCACTCGGCGATGACCGTCAGCGGCCACTTCCACCAGGGACCCGACGGGCGGCGGACGATCTTGCCGGGTACGACGCCGAGGCTCCACAACGTGGAGAACCGCAACTACGTCCCCGGGTACCGGGGCTACGACCCGCATGCCGATCCCACCAGCGGCTTCACCCGGGACACCGATCTCGGACTCGCCGAACGCCCCCGGCCGAGCCGGTCCTCGCACGAGTCGACCCGTTCGGTGCCGTCCTCCTCGTACTACCCGGCGAGCTCCTCTTCCTCGTCGTCGAGGTACTATCCGACGTCGAACGACAGGTACTACTACGACCGGCGACCGGGACTTCCCCCGGAATCGACGAGCACTCCCGGCGAAGCACCCCGCGTCCAGGACGGCGCCGGCTCGGTTCGCGTGCCCAGCGCGATCGGCGACAGCCCCAGGCTCCAGGCCCCTGCAGGTCCCGTCAGCGCCGAAACACTGTCCGCCCAGGTCGGCCCCAGCGCGGACCGCGTCGTGCTGGTCCCGGACCCCGGCGCTCGCGGTGTCGACTTCGCCGACAGCGGCACCCGGGTCGCCATCGACCTCGGCAAGGAGGTCGTGGCGCTGGTCGACAACGGTCGCGGCAAGTTCCAGTGGCGCAGCTTCCAGCCCGACGGATCCCGGCCGCGCGTCGTTCGCGACGACACGCCCACGACTGACCCGACACCCTCGGACGACCGCCCGAAGCAGACCGCCGCACCGCAGCCCGCTCGTCAGCAGCCCCCGACGTTCACGGTCGAGGCTGAGCGGTGGAAGCCGCTGGACAACGCCTTCGTGGTGGACGGCAACGGCGACCGCAGGACGATCCAGCGCGGTCCGGCGAGCGGCATCCGGCAGGAGGTCCGCTACAGCCTCACCCCCGAGCCGGGTCGCTGGAACCTGGAGACGAAGCTGCACCTGCGTCCGGCTGAGGGCGTGAGCCCGGCGGATCTGGCGGCGGTGCGCGCCAACACCGCCGACGGCATCGAGCGCCTGCTCAACCAGCCCGAGAACGTCCTGCCCGGACCCGACGTCCGCGCGCACGGCCAGGTCACCTTCGTCGACGACCCGGCCGACGCGGACGGCATCATCGATGTGGTCCCGGGTCGGCCGGATGATGTGAAGAACCCGATGGATCAGCATCGGTGGGCGGCGGGTGCGAGTCCGTCGGAGTTCACGCACGAGGTGATGCACTTCTTCGGTGTTCGGGACGCGTATCCGCATCCGCGTCAGTTGCTGAACACCTCGGACAGCCCGGTGCCGGGCGACCTGATGGACACCCGCCGGGACGGTGTCGACTACCGGATTCTCGACCGCCACATGCAGCAGATCATGGACGTGGCTTCGCCACACCTGCCCGGGTTCTTGGTGACCGATGGTGTGGTTCCGCCTTCATCGGGAACGACGACGTCGTCCCAGCGCGAGGTCAACCCGGCCGACGTTTCCCCCGGCGTCTCGCCCGACGACCGCTACCGCAGCTCGTACGAGTCCTCGCGCTCGCACCATTCCTCGCGCTCGCACCACTCTTCGAGGTCGCACCACTCGTCCAGGTCGCACCACTCCTCGTCGAGCCACCACACACCGCCGTACTCGACCTACGCGGCCGCACCGGCACAACCGGCCGGACCCGTGCGGCTCGACAACCCGCAGCTGCGCGCGAACCCACCGCGCCCGCGCTGGATGTACCGGGGTGACACGCGTCCGCCGGACGAGATCTTCCGCAACGGCATGACCTCGTGGGGCCGGGACTACAACCTGGTCGCCCACGTGCACGGCGGCGACGCCGCCCGCAACTCCGGCTACGTGTCGGTCACCCCGAGTTCCGTTGCCGCGCACCAGTTCGTCGTCCCCGACGGCGGCGAACCCATCCGCCACCACGGGCGTTGGTACGTGCCGATGTCGGGGCAGATCTACCAGATCGAGTCCTCCGGCAACATGATTCACATGGCGTCGCAGAACCTGCCGCAGGATCTGCTCGATCGCATGCAGTACCAGACCGAGTGGGACTCGGTCCGGCACATCGACCGGCGCAACATCCACTCCGCGATGACGGTGCGCGGCTACTTCCACCAGGGACCCGACGGTCGCCGGACGATCCTGCCCGGCACGACGCCGCAGCTCACCAACGTGGAGAACCGCTACTACGAAGAGGGCTACCGGGGCTACGACCCGCACGCCGACTCCCGCAGCGGCTTCACCCGTCACACCGACCTCGGGCTCGCCCCACCGCCCCTGCCCAGCCGTTCCTCGCACGAGTCGAGCCGAACCGTCCCATCGTCCTCGACGTACCCGACGTCCTCCAGCTACTACCCGACGACCAGCTCCTCCTCGTCGACGTATTACCCGCCGTCGAGCAGCAGCTCGTACTACTACTACGACCGGCGACCGGGACTCCCGCCCAGCCAGGGCGGACCGATCGGCGACAGCACGAACCGGTCCCACGACCCCGCACCGGCCTCGTCCGTGCCGCGCGACCAGCGCTTCGCCGCGATGCTCGACACCTACCGGGCCGCGCGGTCCGCGGTGTCCTCGGGCGTCAACCCCGTCCAGTACCACGCCGACGGCGTCCCCGGCGGTGCCAGCAGCCGGCCCGACGCGCGGTTCGGCACCGAGATCGAGTTCACCGTCCCCGAAGAGCACTTCGACGTCGCCGTGCAGGAACTCGGCGCCGCCTTCCGCGACGCCGGCCTGGGCGACTGGCGCGACGGTCAGGAACTGGGGTCGGGGCTGGTCAAGAAGGCCCCGGACCGCTGGCGACTGGTCGACGAGGACACCCTCGACAACGGCATCGAGGCGGTGTCGGAGAAGCTCGGCGGCGACGCGCGCTCGTGGCAGCGCTTCGAAACCGCAGCCGACATCATCCGCTCCGTCGTGGAGAAGTACGGCGGCTCGGTGGACGAGGGCGGCGGGCACGTCAACGTCAGCTTCGACGGGGCGACCTTCACGCCCGAAGCCAGCGTGGCGCTCGCCGGACTGGCCAAGGCGCGAGAGCAGTCGCTGTACCGGATGGCGAACTCCACGATGGGCGGACGCC
Organism: Saccharopolyspora terrae; assembly: GCF_004348435.1. Taxonomy (NCBI): domain Bacteria; kingdom Bacillati; phylum Actinomycetota; class Actinomycetes; order Pseudonocardiales; family Pseudonocardiaceae; genus Saccharopolyspora; species Saccharopolyspora terrae. The sequence goes on from NZ_SMKS01000053.1 coordinate 4,931, forward strand.
AGCGCGAACTCCGAGCGGTGGGCGCGATGCCGATCCCTCCCCGCGCCAACGCGCTGCAGACCCCGGAGGACGTGCGCACCCTGAACTCCAGCCGCAACGAGGGGCTCAACTTCGAGCACGTCCAAGGCGGTCCCCACGACCGCTGGGAGTTCCGGATGTTCCCCAGCAGCACCAACAAGGGGGAGTGGCAGGCTCGCGTGGAACTGGCTTCGGCGATGGTCGCCGCAGCGCAGGACCCGGCCACCCACGGCCGCATCGAGGCGCTGCTGTCCGACCCGAGGCTGCTCGGCGACGAAACGGGGGACCGTTCGGAGGAAGCCCAGCTCAACGACCTGCTGGACCTGCTGGACGTGCTGCCGCTGAGCAAGTCGGCGGAACAGCAGATCGTCGAGCTGTTCGCGGCCACCGAACCCTGGCAGCGCAGCGGCGCCACCGACGACTTCCAGACCCTGGCGGTGCCCACCCGCGACGGACTGCACTACCCGAGCCCGAACGACGACGTGTCTGCGCTGGTCGAGCAGGGCCGCGACACCAACCCGAACCCGGACGAGCAGGTCATCCGCGTGACCCCCAGCCAGGACGGCGACCGCGTGACCCTGTGGGACGGCAAGGACCACACGCCGCGCGACTTCACCAACTACGTGCGGCTGCACCCCGGCTTCGACCAGGACCGCAGGGTCGTGCTGGAGACCGGGAACACCGACGTGCGCGTGATCCAGGACGTCTCCAGGCTGCTGGGCAACGCCGAGATCCGGCCCCGCCAGGAGTCCGCTCCGAAGACCGAATCGGCGGACATCTCGCCCGGTTTGCCGCCGTCGGATGGGTATTCGTCGCGTCGTTCGCACGAGTCCTCGCGGTCGCATCGTTCGTCGGGGTCGCATCGTTCGTCGTCGGGTCGGCCGTCGTATTCGACGTACACGGTGGTTCCGTCGTCTTCGGCTCAGGGGAGTAGTTCGTCGCAGTCGGCTGGTCCGGTGCGGTTGGACAATCCGCAGTTGCGGGCGAATCCGCCGCGTCCGTCGTGGATGTATCGGGGTGATACGCGTCCGCCGGAGGAGATCTTCCGGGATGGCATGACGTCGTGGGGACGGGATTACAACCTGGTCAGCCACGTGCACGGGGGTGAGCACGCCAGGGATTCGGGTTACGTGTCGGTGACGCCGAGTGCGACTGCGGCGCATCAGTTCGTGGTGCCCGACGGCGGTGAGCCGGTTCGGTACAACGGGCGTTGGTACGTGCCGATGTCGGGGCAGATCTACCAGATCGAGTCCTCGGGCAACATGATTCACATGGCGTCGCAGAACCTGCCGCGGGATCTGTTGGAGCGGATGCAGTACCAGACCGAGTGGGACTCGGTGCGGCACGTCGACCGGCGCAACATCCACTCGGCGATGACCGTGAGCGGTCACTTCCACCAGGGGCCGGACGGGCGGCGGACGATCCTGCCGGGTACGACGCCTCGGTTGACCAACGTCGAGAACCGGGATTACATACCGGGGTACCGGGGTTACGACCCGCACGCCGATCCCACCAGCGGCTTCACCCGAGACACCGATCTGGGGCTGGGACGTTCGCCGAGGCGGCGGCGCTCACCGTCCTACGAAGACGAGTACGACGACTACCCGTCCTCGTCGTCCTACTACCGCGGTCGGTGACCGCTCGGACCCACCGCAGCCCGCGACCACGTTGAACCTCCTCGCGCTCGCCATCCGTGGAAGTAACGGGGCCACAGGGAGGAGGCAGGCAGCACATGGGCGCATTGGTCGTCGAGCGAACGGGTGCAGGCGTGGTCGTGCGCGCGGAGGAATCAGGTGCGCCGATACCGCCGCCGCCGTTCACCCTGGCGGACGGACGCACGCAGGTCTACATCGACGAGTCCGCGCTGCCCGCTTTCGACCAGCTCGAACCTGAGGTGCTGGCCGCCTTGCGCGCCGAACTGCGGCCCGACGGCGTCGGCCTTCCCGCGATCCGGCTGCTCTCACCCCGGGCGGGGCTCGCGTCCCCGAACGGTTCTCGCCCGCTGGCGCTGAGGCTGTCCGAAGCCCTCGGCGTCGAGGTCGTGGCCCCCGACGGCGAACTGGTCACGCTCCCCGGCGGCGAGCTCTTCTCCGCTGGTCAGCAGACCGGATGGGTCGGGTTCCGGCCCGGCCGGTCGAAGCTGCACGAGGGCCCCAGCTATCCCGTCCCGGAATGGCAGGACGGGCTCTCCACGAGCCTGCGAACCCGGCCTATCGACCCGAGGATCAGCGTCACCCCCATCCCCGCCGGGGTCTGGGTGCGCACTGCCGGTCAACCGGCCAGGAGCCACTCCGACATCGGGTTCCGGGTGCCGCTGTCGCGCAACCGGCTCGCCATCGTGGTCGGTGCACCCGGTGAGCCGCTGCCTGCGACCGAAGCCCTCGCCGCGTTCGTCGGTGGGCTCCCCGCGCAACTGCGCGAGACGTTCGGGCTGATCGGGTACGGGCCCGAACCGGTGAGCGTCCGGCCCATCGCGCAGCAGCTCGCCGAGCTGATCGGACAACCCGTGCACGGCTGCCACGCCGTGCCGCAGTACCTGCCCGAAGGCGGGCAGACCTGGCTGGTGCCCGACGATTCCGGTCGGCACAGCTGGCTCCCGTTCGTGCTCGAGAGCACCTACCAGCCCGGAGTTCCGCCGATCCCGCGGAACTGGCTGCCGCCGGTCTCCGGGCTCACCGAGGCCGGGACCGGAACGTTCTGGCTGCAGGACGGGTGGCTGGTCGACGTGCTGCCCGCAGGTCTGCTCGTGCGCCCCGTCCGCGTGCCGGTCGACCCCGTCGCGTCGAGGCTCCCCATCTCGCCGGACGCCGTCAACTTCGTCATCAGCTCCGCCGGCGGACCACCGCCGCAGCGCGTCCTGACCGCGGTGGAACGACTCGCCGGTGAACTGCCCGCTGCCGCGCGGGAACGCCTGCGCCTGATCGCCACGCCCCACGCCGAGCCCGATTACCTGGGACGCCTGGCCGCGTCGCTGAAGGTCGACGTCCACGTGCTCGGCACCGCAGGCCCGGGCCCCGCCGTCGAGAGCTCCGCGAGCGCGCCGCTGGGCGCGCACCCCTGGGAAGCGTCCACGGGTGTGGTTCCGGCGGGGATCGGCGGGCAGACCGTCGCCTGGATTCCCGCGCCCCCATCAGGTGCGTCCACGGTGGCCCAGCCCACCGCGCAGTTGCCGACGGTGGCGCAGCAGAGCCCTGCCGCGCCCGCCCCGGAGGAGCCTGCCACGACGCCGGATGGTGCGGCGCCGCAGCCGATTCGGCACCAACCGACGGAACCGTTGCGCATCGTCTCACCGGTCGTCGTCGACGCCGAGGGACGGATGCGCCCCATCGGTGACGGGTGGCGTCCCGGTCAGGCCGACGCGGCATCCCCGGTCGCTCCTGCTGCTCCCGCTGCGGACGTGGTGTCCGTTCCGCCGGTGCCCGCGGCGCTGGGACCGGCCACGCCGCTTCCGCAGTTGTCCCCACCGCAGTCGCCGCAAGCGCAGGCACCGGAACCGCCGGTGCCGGACGCCCAGCAGCCTGTTGATCAGGAAGCGGGTGGGCCGATCACGCCGGCGCTCGCCGCCGTCGCCGAAGCCGAAACCCCCGCTGCACCGGAAAAGCCGGTCGAGGAGCGGAAGCCGGTTGTCGCGAGCCAGGTCGCGGTGCCCGTCACGGCGACATCGGTGCAGATCCCGGCCGTCGCGTCCAGCACCCCGCTCCCGTCGATGAAGCCCGCGGAACCGGAGCCCGAACGCGAGCCTGAGCCGGAACCGGCGGCTCCGGTGCGGGCCGACGCGGCACCGGAAGCCCCGGCACCCGTGGCACCGCTGCCCGTCGCATCGGCGGCCGGACCGCCGCCCGCGGCACCGCGGGTTTCGGCAGCCCCAGCCCCTCCCGCACCCGCGCCGAGCCCGCCAGCGCCCTCACCGATGGCGCCCGCAGCGCAGCCCGCACCCCCTTCCGCTGCTGCTGCGCCTGGCCCGTCTCCGATCGCTCCCGCTGCCGCGGTCAACCGGATGCCCGCTCCTGCAGCCGCACCGGTGGCCCCACCGGTTCACGCACCTGCCCCGACTCCGGCAGCGGTAGCCCAGCAGCGGCCAGCACCGGAGCAGGGCGTTGCGGCGGTACCGGTGGCGACCACCGCGGTGCCCACCGAACCTGCGGCGCAGCAGGTGGTTTCCGACGCGGTCAACTCCGCAGCAGCTGCTGACGGGAAGGACGAGGTCGCCCAGGACGCCATCGAGTCGCGGTCGGCCGCGGAGCAGACGTCGACGCTGAACTTGGCCGACATCCGAGCAGCGGCCGTGCAGGAAGGTTCCGCGGAGGCGGAATCCGCACTCCAGGCGGAAACCGCTGCGACGGAGCAGGTCTTGTCCGTCGAGGCCGCCGAGACGAGCGCGGACGCGTCCGAGGCCGTCGCGGAGGCCGAGACCGATGACCAGGTCGCCGCAGCGGCGTTGAAGCCGCTGCTGCTGGTCGACCACGTCAGCACCGAGGAGGACCGGCAGCAGTTCAAGAAGTCCCTCGGCTGGAAGTACGACGCGGCCACCCGCTCGGTGACCCGGCTGCTCGCCGAGCGGCCGGGACTGCGAGGCGGCATGCCGGTGGACGACGCGATGCTCACCGAACTCGCCGCCGTGCACGTGTTCGCGACCTCTGACCAGCGTGAGTTCGTCAACGCGATCCGCACCGGAGACGTGGCCTCGCACTACCCGTTCATCTCCTGCCTGGCGGGTGGCCTGCGGAGGCTCCCGTCGCTGCAAGGGCTGGTCGTGCGCGGCGGCCCCGGCGACGCCGAGACCGTCGAGGACTACGTGGTCGGCAGCGAGCTCGTCGAACCCGCGCCGATGCTCGGCGTCTCGGACGAGTCGGCGTCCGTGCCCGGCTCGGTGGAACTGCTGATCTGGTCGGTGACCGCGCGGCGGCTCGGAGGCCTCGCCGCCGACGAGAACTCCGCCGACGTCGTGTTCCCGCCCGCCACGTCCTACCGGGTGCTGGCCGTGGAAGCCGATGCCGGTCGGGTGCTGCTGACCGAGGTCGGGAAGAAGCAGCGGTCCGAGGAAGCCCGCAAGCGCCACGACGCCCGCGTGCTGGAACGCCTGACCGAGGCCGCCAAGAACCGCGACGAGCGGTCCGCCGCCGATGCCACCGCACCCGACCGCGAGCGGTACTCGGTACTGCTCGGCGAGCCGACGAGCCCGTTCGCCAAGGCCGCCGGAGTCGATCGGTGAGCCTGGAACCCCCCGAGGTGCACGGTCTGCTGCTCCAGCTGGCGGGCCGGATCCCCGACGGCGAGCTCGCGGTCCTGCGCACCTGCCTGGCCGACGACGAGCTCGACGAGATCGCCGACTCGCTCATCAGCGCCGTCGGCCTGGGCCTGGCGCTGACCGAGCCGGAAGTTGAACTGCTCACGGCCCTGGCGCAGGAGCACGACATCGACGCCTCCGCGCTCGCGGAGGCACCGCGCGCCACCGAACCACCGCCGTGGCGGTTCACCGCGGAATCCGCCGACGACGCCGACGAGGCCGCAGTGCGGTCCGCCGAGCGGGTCGGGGGAGTGCGGGCGCTGTGGCGAAGCGGCCGGGTCTCGGCGGAGACGACGGAGCCGGTGTACCTCGTCGAAGCGGAGCAGGACGCCGATCTCGTCGAGCTCACCGCCGAGATCCAGCACGGGCTCACCGAAGCGGGCGCCGAACCGCGCGTCGAGGTCTTCCAGGCCGACGCCGCCCCCACCCAGTACCACGAGGCCGCGTTGGCGACATCCGAACTGGTCTGGAACACGGCGCCACCCGCGCGGCTGGCGCGGGTGTTCGACGGTGCCGACACCCTCGGCAAACCGTTCTTCCGGCCCGATCATCCGCGCGCCGAAGCGGCGGAGCGGCAGCGCGTGCTCGGTTACCTGCGCTCGGCGCCGATCGCGATGGCCACCGATCAGGTCATGCCCGACGTGATCGACCCGAACCGCACCGTTCCGCTGAACTTCCGCTCGGACGGCACCTGGGTCTGGAACGACGCGGTCCACTACTACCTCGACCGCTACCACCTGGCGCCGGATCCCGACCTGGTCTCGCACGTGGTGGCCGCGAGCACCGAGCCCCCCGCGCTCGGCCGGCTGGACCTGCACCGCGCGATGGGCGTTCTCACCGAACCATCGAAAACCGAATCGGCTGAAGAAAAACAGGGGCGAGAATGACCAACACACGATCGATGCTGTCGGTCTCCGCGACCGCCCCGGACTCGTTCCGCACCATCGGCGACGCCATCGCCGCGGCGACCACCGGTGACGTCATCTCCATCCAGCCCGGCACCTACACCGAATCGGTGGTTCTCAGCCGCGACGTGACGCTGTCGGCTGCGGGAGCGGAAGGGGGCGTGCGGATCGAGTCCACCGGTGACCCGGCCATCGTGATGGCGGCCGAAACCGCGGTGCTCTCCGGCTTGGTCCTGGTCCACAGCGGAGCCGAGACCTCGGCCATCGACGTCTCCACCGGTCGGCTGAGGCTGGAGGAGTGCCGCGTCGAGGCGTCCTCGGCGGCAGCGCTCTACGTGCACGGCCAGGCCGAGGCCAGCGCCAGCGGAACCGAGTTCACCAACCCCGCCGGGGCCGGGGTGATCGCCATCGACGGCGCCGAGGGCCACTTCGGGAACTGCACGATCAGCAACGTCAAAGCCGCCGCGGTCGTGATCCGCACCGATGCCGACCCGCAGTTCGTCGGATGCACCATCACCGACGCCGAGGGCAGCGCCGTGCTGGCCGCGGAACGCGCTCGGGGCGCGATGCGCGATTCCCGGATCGTGCGCGCCGGCAACCCCGCCGTGGTGGTGGAGGGCAACAGCTCCTTCCGGCTGGGCGGCACCTCCATCACCGAGCCGGCTGGTGTCGGACTGCTCATCGCCTCCCGGTCGACGCCGGTGATCGAGGACTGCACGATCATCTCCCCCGCGGCGCAGGGCGTCGTGCTGGTGCAGCAGGGCGAGCCCGAGATCCAGCGGCTGCGCGTCGACAAGCCCGCCGGGTACGGCGTGCACGTGCTCGAAGGCTCCAAGGGCGAGTTCGGCGAGTGCACCGTCGTGGACTCCCGCGACGCCGGCGTGTGGATCGCCGGGGCATCGCCGTCGTTCTCCGCGCTCGACGTGACCGGTGCCGGTGGCGCCGGGGTGGTCGTGACCGAGAACGGCACCGGGACCTTCCGCGAGCTGACGCTGCGACGACCGGCCGGTCCCGGCATCGAGGTGCGCGGTTCGAAGGCCACCCTCTCCGGTGGCGCTGTCGCGGAGGCGACCGGCGATGCGGTGCTGCTGGCCGCGAAGGCGCAGATCGAGGTCGAGGACGTCGCGATCTCCGGCGCCGGGGGCGTCGGCGTGCGCGTCAGCGAGCAGAGCTCCGCCGACCTGCGCGGTGTCACCGTCGCGGGCAGCGGGGGAACCGCGGTGCTGGTCGCCGATGGCCAATCGGTGCTGCGCAGCTGCGACCTCTCCGACGCCGGAGAGCACGGTGTGAAGGCGTCCGGGACCTCGTCGGTGGCCCTGGAGCAGACCCGCATCCGCGGCTGCGAGGGCAACGGCCTGGAGTGGGCGGCCGGGTCCTCCGGCGTGCTCGACCGCTGCGAGATCTCCGGGAACGCCGCCGACGGCATCGTCGTCGGCTCCACCGAGTCGATCAGCGTCCGCGACACCGTCACCAAGGACAACCGCGGCGCCGGTGTGCGGTTGCAGGTCCGACGCGACAACGTGCGGCTCAGCGGAATCACCAGCGCCCAGAACGGCGACCCGGAGAGCGACTCGGGTGAAGCCGCACCCGAATCCGACGATTCCCAGCGCTTCGGCAGTTCCCGCAGCGCCGACGCGGCGCCGTCGAGCGAGTCCGGCTACGAACCCGAACCGGTGCCGGCCAAGCGGAGCTCGGAAGGCCGGTTGGGAGAGCTCCTCGGTGAGCTCGACGCGCTGGTCGGTCTCACCGACGTCAAGCGCGAGGTGGAGGTCCTGACCCGCCTGGAGCAGATGGCGGAGAAGCGCGCAGCGGTCGGGCTGCCGATGCCGCCGATGAGCAGGCACCTGGTGTTCGCGGGTTCGCCCGGTACCGGTAAGACGACGGTCGCGCGGCTCTACGGGCAGATCCTCAAGGAACTCGGCGTGCTGCGCGCCGGCCAGCTCATCGAGGTCGGCCGTGCCGACCTGGTGGCCAGCGTCGTCGGCGGGACCGCGCTGAAGACCACCGAGTGCTTCGAGAAGGCCCTCGGTGGTGTGCTGTTCATCGACGAGGCCTACACGCTGTCCGGTGGAGGTGGTGGCGGCGCCGACTTCGGTCAGGAAGCCGTGGACACGCTGGTCAAGCTGATGGAGGACCACCGCGAGGACGTGGTGGTCATCGTCGCCGGTTACACCATGGAGATGCGCAAGTTCCTGGCCACCAACCCGGGTCTGGGATCACGGTTCTCGCGGACCATCGAGTTCGCCGACTACAGCAACGAAGAACTCGTCACCATCGTCGAGGGCATGTGCCGCGCCAACGACTACCGGCTGGAGTTCGAGACCCGCGAGGCGGTGCTCGGCTACTTCTCGAAGTACCCGCGGGACGAGGCGTTCGGCAACGGCCGCACCGCCCGCAAGGTCTTCGAGGAGATGATCGGCCGCCAGGCCTACCGCCTCGCCGACGACCCCGAGCTCAACCCCGTTGCCATGACTCGTCTGCTGCCGGAGGACATTGGTGCGCTGCCGGGTAGCGGTGTCGGCGCGGGTGCGGCCAACGCGGACACGGCCAAGGTGGAGAGCCTGCTCAACAAGCTGCACCACATGGTCGGTCTGGCCGACGTGAAGTCGGAGGTCGGCAACATGGTCGACCTGCTCGCCTCGGCCAAGCAGCGCCAGGCCGCCGGACTGCCGGTGCCGTCGCTGAGCAGGCACCTGATCTTCGGCGGGCCTCCCGGTACCGGTAAGACGACGATCGCCCGCCTCTACGGCGAGATCCTCGCCGCGCTGGGCATCCTCCAGCGGGGGCAGGTCGTCGAGGTCGGTCGTGGTGACCTGGTCGGCGAGTACGTCGGTCACACCGCCCACCGCACCACCGAGGCGTTCGACCGGGCGCGCGGCGGCGTGCTGTTCATCGACGAGGCGTACACGCTGTCCTCGCAGCGCGGTTCCAGCTCCGACTTCGGTCAGGAGGCCATCGACACGCTGGTCAAGCTGATGGAGGACCACCGCGACGAGGTCGTGGTGGTGGCGGCCGGGTACGAGGGGCAGATGGAGGAGTTCCTGTCCGCCAACCCGGGTCTGTCCTCGCGGTTCTCGCAGCGGGTGCGCTTCGCCGACTACAGCAACGACGAGCTGGTCACCATCGTCACCCAGCACGCCGCTGCGGCCGGCTACGAGTGCACCGGGCCGACGGTCGCGGCGCTGCGGGCGCACTTCGTGTCCACGCCGCGAGGCCCGTCGTTCGGCAACGGGCGTTACGCGCGCCAGGTCATGGACGCCGCGGTCACCCGCCACGCGAAGCGGTTGCGGCGCACGGCGTCCCCGACGTTGGAAGACCTCTGCCTGCTGCTGCCCGACGACGTTCCCGCCGCAGGAGAGGTCGCCAGCGGCTGACTCGCCGAGAAACCCCTCGACAGGTCGGCTAGCGTCGGAAACGTGCTGGTCGAACTGGCGGAGCGTCACGGACTGCGGATCCGGGTCCTGGAGATCGACGAGACCGGTTGGGACTTCCGGGTCGGTCACGCCGTGGACGCCGACGGGGCCCGATGGGTGCTGCGCGCACCTCGGCGCCGGGATGTCAGCGAGTTGATCGAGGGCGAGCGCCGGTTGCTGGAGCACGTGCGGCCGCGGCTCGCCGTGGCGGTGCCCGACTGGGAGGTCTGCACACCGGAGCTCATCGCCTACCGAAGGCTCCCGGGCCGGCCGCTGGGGCCGGAATACCCGACCACGCTGGAGTACCAGTGGTGGCGGGACCCGGCCGAGGACTTCTTCGACGACCTGGGTGCGGTGATCGCGGAGCTGCACCGCACGCAGGTCGACGACGCCGTGCGCCTGGGCATACCGGTCTCCGGCCCCCGCGATCTCCGGGAGGAGACCGCGGAGCACCTGGAACTGGCGGAGAACATGCTGGAGGTGCCCGAGAAGAAGGCGGCGCGCTGGCGAACCTGGATCCACGACGACGACTGCTGGTCAGGGGCCTCGGATCTGCGTCTGGTCCACGCGGATCTGCACCCCGGTCACACACTGGTGGACGAATCGGGTCATCTCACCGGAATTCTGGATTGGACGGACGCCGCGGTCGACGATCCGGCGCTGGATTTCGTGGCCGCGCACCACGCGTTCGGCGAGCGCGGCCTGTCGAGGCTGCTCGCCGGCTACGCGCAGGCCGGTGGGCGGGTACGAGCTGAATTCGTGTCGCATGTCAGGCTCCTCTCGGAGTTTCGGTTCACGGTTTCCTTGGGCGTGTACGCGCTCGAAGCCGGTCGTGGTGGATTCCTGGACATCGCGCAGCGGCGCCTTCTCGGTTGAGCGCCTTTGCTTTCCCACTCTGCAGTTGTCAAACAGCAAGTCGCCGAACGAAATCCCGCTCGTCGAACTGATGTTTCAAGTCTGCATCGCGGAGTTCGAAAACGCTAGCGAATAGCCGTCGCCAGATCGGGTGGACGATCTGGGCACGCTCCGAAACTATTTGGAGCGGAAAGCGTTTCATCACGCCACCGTGGAGTGGTTCCTGGCGTGCGTCGGCGAGTTGGTGGGTGTCAGATGACCGGGATCGGGATCTCGAAGTGCACGGCCGGGCTGTGGTCCGGGTCGGTGCGGCCGTCGTGGATCTCCTTGGCGACGCTGCGCCAGAACGGCTCGGCACCGTCGATGGCGGCGTTGGTGTGCAGGTAGATCGACTCGTATCCGGGCGTCAGCGCGACGAACCGGCAGGCCATCTCGACCAGTTCCCTGGCCAGTCCGCGGCGGCGGTGCTCGCGGCGGACGTAGACGCGGAAGATCTGCGCGGTCGTGCCCGAGGGGTAGCGCTCGGCGAGCCAGGGCGCGTGCGGCGGGCTCTGCGGGCCGTCGGCGCGGACGGAGGTGGTGGCGACGACCTCGTCGTCCAGCGCGGCGACCAGCAGCGCCTGCCGGGGGTCGTCGAAGTAGGCGGTGTCCATGTCGACCACGTCGTCGTGCCAGCGCGGGTCGTAGCCGTAGCCGAACTCCTGGTAGAAGGTGTCGAGCATGACCGACCTGGCGCCCGCCGCGTCCGCCCGGGTCGCTTCGCGCACCACGTACCGGCCGATCTGTCGCTCCCCGAGCTGGATCACGTCTACCTCCTCCATCGAGAACGTCTTTTGAAAATCATATTCAATTAGCGGCCGGCCATGTCTCCCGACCTCCCGCTTCGGCGGTGACGAGGGACCTGGTGACCGCGTGCCGCGGCGAGGTCAGGACCTCGGAGGCGGGCCCCTGCTCGACCACCCGGCCCTCGTCGAGCACCAGGACGCGGTGCGCGAGCCCGGCGACACCGGCCAGGTCGTGGGTGATGACCAGCAGCGCGCACCCGGTGTTGTGCTGCAGCTTGGCCAGCACGTCCAGCAGGTCCGCCCGTCGTCGCGGGTCCAGTCCGGAGGTGATCTCGTCGCAGATCAGCACGTCCGGTTCGGCCAGCACCGCGCGGACCAGCGCTGCCCGCTGCAACTCCCCGCCGGACAGGCCCGCCGGGGTCCGCCTCGCGGTCGATTCGGGAATCCCCAGCTGCGCCAGCTCATCGGCGGCTCGCGCCCGCGCCCGGTCACCGGGCACGCCCCGCAACCGCTCCGCGGCCCGCGCGACCTGGTCCAGCACCGGGGTGAACTCGCTGAACGAGGCCCGCGCGTCCTGGAAGACGTGCTGCACGCGGGCCAGCTGCTCCCGGGAACGCCGGCGCAGCACCGGGGACAACGGCTCACCGCCGAGCAGGACCTCACCCGAGCGGTGCCGGTGGAGTCCGGAGAAGCACCGCGCGAGGGTCGTCTTCCCGCTGCCGGAACGGCCCAGCACCGCGAGCCTCTCACCCGGCGCGACCTGCAGCGAAACGCCGTGGAGGGTGTCGGTCCCGCGATGGCCCGCGGTCAGGTCCCGCACGGACAGGACCGGGTCCGCCGCCTGCGGAGGTGCCGGTGCGACCGCCGTCGCCTCCGCGATGCCGTCCACATCGGAGGGACGAACGCGGCCGCCCTCCACGAGCAGGACCCGGTGCGCGAGGTCGCGGACCAGGTCGAGGTCGTGGGTGAGCAGCAGGATCGCCACGCCCTGCTCGGCGACCGCCCGGAGCTCCGCTGCCAGCTGCGACCTCGTGACGGGGTCCTGTCCGGTCGTCGGCTCGTCGGCGATGAGCACCTTCGCGTCGCCGATGAGGGCCTGGGCCAGCACGATCCGCTGCTGCTGCCCACCGGAGAGCTGATGCGGGTAACGGCGCAGGAACCGCTCGCCGTCCGGGATCTGCGCGCGCCGGAGCGCGTCCAGGACCCGCTGCCGGGCCTGCTGCTTCGGCACGTGCAGCCGGGCGATCTCGGCGAGCACCGAACCGATGCGGCGCACCGGGTTCAGCGCCGCCGACGGCTGCTGCGGGATGAACCCCACCTGCCCGTCGACGTCGACGTCACCGGAGATCACCGCGCCCGGCGGTCTCTCGCCGAGCAGCGCGAGAGCGGTGGTGGTCTTGCCGCTGCCGGACTCTCCGACCAGCGCTGCGATCTCGCCGCCGTTCAGGCTGAACGTAGCGTCCGAGACCAGCTCGCGGTCGCCGAGGGCGACGGTCAGGTTCCGCACGTCGATGGCGGTCACCGGGCCTCCAGGAAGGTCGTGTCGGACTGCCGGAGCCAGCGGTCGAACAGCAGGTTCACGCCGACCGACAGCGCGATGATCAGCAGCGCGGGCAGCACCACCGCCCACGGCTGCAGGAACAGCCCGGTGCGGTTGCGGTCCACCATCGCCGCCCAGTCCCCGGCCTGCGGGGAGAGCCCCACGCCGAGGAAGCTCGCCGAGGCCACCAGGTAGATCGCCCCGGTGAACCGGGTTCCCAGGTCGGCCGCCAGCGTGCGGCGCATCGCGCGGGCGACGTAGCCCACCGCGATGCGCGCCCGGCTCTCGCCCTGCAGGCGCATCGCCTCCACGGCGGGCCGTGCCGCCAGCGACAGCGCGGCGGCGCGGGTGATGCGCACGACGTCCGGCAGGTTGATCAGCGCGACGACCGCCACGAGCACCCACGGTTGACCGGGTGACAGCGCCGCCAGCAGCAGCAACATCAGCATCGACGGGACCGCGAGCAGCAGGTCCAGCGGACGCATCACCACCTCGTCCAGCAGCCGGTTGCGGGTCATGCCCGCGAGCAGCCCCAGCGGGAGGGCCAGCAGGTAGGTGCAGGCGGTGGCCGTCAGAGCCGTGAACACCAGCGACCGGCCGCCGAGCAGCACCTCGTCGAGCACGTCGCGGCCGACGAAGTCGGTGCCGAACAGGTGCCCGCCGCCGAGCACGAACGCCACGTCCTTGGCGGGGTCGTCCGCGGCGAACAGCGGGCCGAACAGCGCCACCAGCACCGGTGCGGCGACCAGCGCGCCGGGGATCAGGTACCTGTTCATCGGTGGGCCTCCGCGGTGGGGGACAGGATGCGGGCGGCGACGTCGGCGCCGAGGTTGACCAGCACCGTCGTGCTCGCGAACACCAGCGCCAGCCCCTGCAGCACCGGCAGGTCCCGTGCTGAGACGGCTTCCAGCAGCGTCGTTCCCAGGCCCGGGACCACGAAGATGGCCTCCACCACGATCACGCCTCCGATCAGCCAGTCCGCCGTCCGGGCCAGCTGCTGCACCGCCGGGGCCGCGGCGTTGGGCAGCGCGTGCGCGAACCGGATCCGGGCGGGTGAGAGCCCGAGGCGCCGGGCGTGCTGCACGTAGGGGGAGCGCTGCGCCTCGATCATCCCGGCGCGCACGAGGCGGCTCAGCGAGCAGATCGGCCGCAGCAGCAGCACGACGACCGGCAGCACCAGCAGATCGGGCCTGCTCAGCAGGGAACCGCCCACGGCCGTCGGCGGGAACCAGCCCAGCTGCACGGCGAAGACCGTCACCAGCAGGATCGCCATCGCGAACTCCGGTGCCGCGTACAGCCCGAGCGTGGTGCTGGTGATCGCGCGGTCCAGCCGGCCGCCTTCCCGGCGGGCGGCCAGCACGCCGACACCGGTCGACAGCGGCACCAGCAGCACCAGCGCCAGGCAGGCCAGCAGCAGCGTCGGCCCGGCGGCCGAACCGATGACCTCGGCGACGCTGCGCGGACCGGCCAGCGAGGTGCCGAGATCGCCCTGGGCGGCGGCGAGGCACCAGTCCGCGAACCGCTGCCACATCGGCCTGTCCAGGCCCAGCTGCTCCCGGAGCCCGGCGATGACGGCCGGATCCGGGTTGTCCCCGGCGATCGTCACGGCCGCATCGCCGGGGAGCGCTTCGGTCAGCAGGAAGATCCCCACGACCACGAGGAACACCTGGACGACGCCGAGCAGGACGCGGCGAAGCAGGTAAGGGATCACGCCAGCCACACCGTGTCGAAGCGCGCCCAGTCCAGGGTGTTGGCGGGCGCCCGGTCGTCGACCCCGCCGACGTTGGCGGCCGAGGCGACGATCCAGTCGGACACGCCCCACCACACGAAACCGCCCTCGTTGAACAGCTGCTCCTGCATGCGCCGGTAGAGCTCGGCGCGGCGGTTCTCATCCAGGGTGGACTGCGCCTCGTTGTATAGGGCGTCGAACTCCGGGCGCCGCCACGCGGTGTTGTTGGTCGTGGAACCCGACAGCAACCGCTGGGAGAAGTGCGAGTCCAGCGGCATCCCGCCGGACCGGTAGCTGGCCAGGACACCGCTCTTGTTGATGTCGGACCAGTAGGTGTCCTTGTTGCCCAGCCGCACGTTGAGGTTGAGGCCCACCTTGCGCGCCTGGTCGCTGATGGCCATCGCCGCCTCCTTCAGCCCGGTGGAGGCGTCGGAGGTGTTGAAGTCAATGGTCATGCCCTCGGCTCCGGCCTGCTTCACCAGCGCCCGCGCCCGCTCCAGGTCCTGCCGGCGTTGCGGCAGTTCGGCGTAGTAGCGGTATCCCTTGCCGTAGAGGTCGTTCCCGACCTGGCCGGATCCCTGCAGCACCGAGCGCAGCAGCTCCTCGCGGTCGATGAGGTGGAACATGGCCTGCCGCAGCTCGGGGCGGTCGAACGGCGGGCGGTCGACCTTCATGGCCAAGCCGTGGAAGTTGCCCAGCGGCAACCGGTGGACCTGGAGCTGACCGCTGGACTCGTAGGTGCGGGCGCTGGTGAGGGTGAGGTCGTGGGCGTAGTCGATCTGCTTGCCCAGCAGCGCGTTCACCCGCGCGGCCTCGTCGTTGGTGACCACGATCTGCAGCTCGTCGACCAGCGGTGCGCCGTCGAAGTACTCGGGATTGCGGGCTGCGAGGAAGGAGCGGCCCGGTTCGAAGGAGACCAGCTCGAACGGGCCGGTTCCGATCGGTTTGCTGAAGTCGGTGGTGCCCTCGGGGATGATGTAGGCGCCGAGGGTGGCCAGCGCGTTGGGGAACTCGGCGTAGGGCCGCTTGAGCCGGAACTCGACGGTGCGGTCGTCGATCGCGCGGCTGTTCGCCAGGTCGATCACCGAGAGGGTGGACTTGGCGCGGCGGCTGCCACCGGGTTCGGTGATGCGCGCGTAGCTGGCCAGCACATCGGCGGCGCGCAGCGGGCGTCCGTCGTGGAAGTTCGTCCGCCGCAGCGTGATCCGCCAGGTCAGCAGGTCGGCGGAGGGCTCCCAGCGCTCGGCGAGCCGGGGCTGCGGGGACATCTCCGAACCGTAGTCGGCGAGCTTGTCGTAGAGGGCCTTGGCGCGGGCGATCTCGATGTAGAGGTCGGTCTCGTGCGGGTCGAGGACCTCGGCGGCGCCACCGCCGGAGAACGCGGCCCGTAACCGGCCGCCGGGTTTCGGCGCTCCGACGGTGCTCCCACCGCCCGAGGCGCACCCGGTGAGCAGGACGGCACCGGCGGTCAGACCCAGGAAGCCGCGGCGGTTCAGGTTCTGCATGGGGATCTCCTCTAGCGTCGGCGTGCGATCAGGTGCAGGCGGTCTCCGGACATCCGCTCGGACAGCTCCGCGTCGGCCTGCCACGGACTGTCGGTGCGGGGGCCGGGTTCGTCGAACAGGGCCAGGACGTCGAATCCGCAGGTGTCGGCGAAGTGGCGCAGCTCCTGCGGGAACAGCAGCCGCCAGGCGGATCGCTGGACGAGCTCGGAGCCGTCGTGCTGCCACGCGCGTTCTCGCCGCAGCAGCTGTTCGGCGTGGTCGATCCACAGCCGCGTCCAGGACCGGTAGGTCGATCCGTCGTAGCTGAGCTCGCGTTCGGAGGTCGTGTCCAGCAGTTCGGTGTTGCCCAGGAAGAACGCCCCGTTGCGGGCTTCGGCGACCAGCAGCCCGCCCGGGCGGAGGTGCTCGTGGCACCGCCGCAGGAACGACACGAGCTCCTCGTTGCGGTGGCAGTACAGCAGCGCGCTGTCCAGGCAGGTGATCACGTCGAACTCGCGGCCCAGCGAGAACTCCCGCATGTCGGCGACGGCGAATTCCGCTTCGGGGCAGTGCTGTTGGGCGTGGGCGACCATGTCGGCGGAGGTGTCGATGCCGGTCACCCGGTACCCGTTGCGCACCCAGTACCGCGCGTCCCGCCCCGTCCCGCACCCCACGTCGAGCAGGTCGCGGCTCGGGCGTTGGGATTTCAGTGGAAATCGGGATTCTGATTTCCACTGAAATCCGGGATCGGGTTTCCACTGAAATTCGGTGAAGCGGGTGACGACGTCGTCGACGAAGGTGGCCGCGGTGTGGTGGGGGTCGGGGAACCAGGCCTCGTAGATCTCGGGGTTGTCGGTCAGGAAGTTGCGCATGCGGGTTCCTCGGTTCGGGGGCCGATGCCGGTGCGGCGGTGGACGGCGAGGACGGCCAGTGCGGAGGCGAGTCCGATGAGGACGCACAGGGCGGACGGGAGCCACGGCATGCTCGGGGAGGCGAGGTCGGTGGCCCAGCCGATGAGGGCGTTGCCCGCGGCGGCGGTCAGCCCGGAGGCCAGGTAGAACACGCCGAAGTAGGTGCCGGACAGCGCCGTTCCGCCGAACGACGGGATCAGCTCGTAGACGAACGGTTGGGCCAGCATCACGCCGACGGACAGCCCGAACGCGGTGACCAGCACCGGGGTCAGCCGCAGCAGCGCCTCCCCGGGCGAGGTCGGCGGAGCGCCGGGCAGCAGGCTCGCCGCGACGGCGGTGACCGCGAACGACCCGCCCATCAGCGCCAGACCGGTGGCGATGGAACGCCCCCGGCTCCAGCGCTCGGAGAACCGGGCGGTGATGCGCACCTGCAGCAGCAGGCTCGCCGCCGTCGACACCAGGAAGATCACCGACACCGCCGCAGGCGAACCGGTGAACTGCTCGGCGTGCATCGGAAGCACCAGGTAGAGCTGGTTCTGCAGGGCGAACATGCCGGTCAGCGCTCCGGTGAACGCCAGGAACCGGCGGTTGGTGAGCACGCCGCGCCAATCGGTGAGAACCGAGGTCCCCGAGCGCTCCACCCGCCGCACCGGCAGCACCAGCACCTGCGCGACCGTCAGCAGCGCGAAGATCACCGCCGCGATCACCGCCGAGAGCCGGAAGTTCACCAGCAGCAGCGCGCTGCCCAGCAGCGGACCGAGCAGCATCCCGGTGTTGGCGAACACGTTGAACAGCGAGAACACCTCGGCGCGACGGTCACCGGCCTCGGTCGCGAGGTAGGCGCGCACCGCCGGGTTGAACAGCGCACCGGCCAAGCCGCTGAGCACCGAGGCGCCCAGCAGCACCGGCACCGAGGAACCGAAGGCGAACAGCCCGAAACCCACCGCGCGCAGCGCGCATCCGGCGATGATGACGCCGCGCGCGCCGAGCCGGTCCGCGGCCGAGCCGCCGACCAGGAACAGGCCTTGCTGGCTGAGGTTGCGCACGCCGAGGATCACCCCGACCACCGCCGCCGACATCCCGAGGTCGTGCCCGAGGTAGCCGGCGAGGTAGGGGACGAGCAGGTAGAAGCCGGTGTTCACGCCGAGCTGGTTGACCAGCAGCACCTGCACCGCCAGCGGGTAGGTGCGGATGAGTCGCCAGGTCTTCAAGCGGGTCGAACCCCCAGTCCGGTGGTGTCGGTGACCCGCAGCAGCCCGTCCTCACCGCCGATGCCGGTCCAGGGATCGCGGGCCAGCAGCAGGTGACCGTCGAGGTCGACCCAGCGGGCCAGCCCGGTCAGGTGCACGGCCGGGGCGATGCCCAGCGAACTGGCGACCTGGCACCCGAGCATCACGTCGACGCCGAACTCCCGTGCGGTGTCGACGAGTTCCCGCGCGGCCCGAATCCCACCGCATTCGGGCAGTTTGATGTTGATCCCGTGCACCCGCGAGCCCAGCGCGCGCACGTCGTCGACGGTCCGGGCGTCCTCGTCGGCGATCACCGGGATCGGGGAGTCCGCCGCCACCTGGGCGAGCACGTCGGGCGTGCCCGGGGCGATGGGCTGCTCCACCGCGTCGACGTCGAACCCGGCCGCAGCGCGCAGCATGTCGGCCGCCTGCTCGGGTTCCCAGGCGCCGTTGGGGTCCAAAAGCAGCCGGACGTCCGGCAGCGCGTCGCGGATGGCCTTGACCCGGTCCAGCTCATCGGGCTCGGCGCCGATCTTCACCTTGAGCAGCCGGAACCCCTGGGAGGCCAGTTCGCAGGCCGACGCCACGGCGCGGTGGGTCGGGGTGATGCCGATGGTGCGCGCCGTGGGCACCGGCCAGCTCGGTGCCGTCCCGACCAGGTCGTAGACGGCGACGCCGCGCGAGCGGGCCACCAGGTCGTGCAACGCCGCGTCCACCGCCGACCGCACGCCGGGAGAGGCCGAGATGCCCGTCACCAGCGCGGAAGTGGGGTCGAGCGGGGCGAGGTCCCGTTGCGCCGCCGCGAGCTCCCGCTCGATGCGGTCCACGTCCAGCCCGTAGTAGACGCTGGTCACCACCTCGCCGTGGCCGACGACGCCGTCGTGCTCCGCGGCGACGGTGACCGCACCTCGTTCGGCCATCACCGATCGCGAGATCCGCAGCGGTTCGCGCAGCGCTAGTCCGCCCACCCGCCAGCTCAGCTTCACGCGGGCACCTCCAGCTTCATCAGCGGGTCGCTGATCACCCGGCAGCGCGTCCACCCCGTGGCCTCGACCTCGGGATCGGCGACCTCCACCGGGCGGATGGCCGTGGCGCAGTCGAGGAGTCCCCGCGCGCGGCAGTAGTCGTCGTCGAAGACGGTGCCCAGGTAGCGCTGCGGGCCGTCGGGGAACACCGTCACGACGTTCGCGCCCGGCTCCACCCGCGACGCCCACGCGGCGACCAGCGCCACCGCCCCGGTGCTCCAGCCGCCGGTGACGAAGGAATCGCGGGCCAGGGTGCGGCAAGCGGCGACCGCTTCGGCCGGACCGACCCAGTGCACCTCGTCGAAGAGCTCGTAGGCGACGTTGCGCGGGTGGATGCTGCTGCCGAGACCGCGCATCACGCGAGGACGCGCGGGCTGGCCGAAGATCGTCGATCCGACGGTGTCCACGCCGATCAGCCGCGCCTGCGGCCACCGCTTGCGCACCGCGCGGATCGCACCCGAGCTGTGACCGCCGGAACCGACGCTGCACACCAGCACGTCGACGCGGTCCAGACATCGGGCGATCTCGGCGCCCATCTCGTCGTAACCGGCCGGGTTGTCGGGGTTGTTGTACTGGTCCGGCCAGTAGGCGCCGGGCAGGTCGCGGCAGATCCGCTGCACCCGGTCCAGGCGCGCCTGCTGCCAGCCGCCCACCGGATGGGGCTGGTCGACGACCTCCAGACGGGCTCCGTGGGCCCGCAGCAGCGCGCGCATGCCGGGTTCGAGCTCGCTGTCGACGACCAGCACGATCGGATGTCCCAGCGCGTTGCCGGCGAAAGCCAGTCCCACGCCGAGGGTTCCGCTGGTCGACTCCACGACCGGGGCGCCGGGGCGCAGCTCGCCGCGCCGACGGGCGCCGCGCAGCATCGACAGGGCGGCGCGAGCTTTCATCCCACCCGCGCTGAGGCATTCCAGCTTCGCCCAGAACCCCGGGTGGGGACGTGGCAGCGGAGCCGACACGCGCGCCAGGGGCGTCTCCCTGACCAGGTCGAGAAGGTCGGGGTTCACGAAGCCACCTCCGAGTAGCGGTAGAGCACGCTCGGGCCGCCGTCGAGCCAGAAGAACGGGTACGGCTCGGCGGACACGGCGGTGACGCCGTCGCCGAGGAAGTGCGGCAGGATTCCGCTCCCGGTCTGGGCGAAGAACACCAGCGGTTGTCCGGTCCGGCGCGCGTGGTCGAGCAGGGTGTGGAAGGTTCCGCTGCCCAGCACCATCCCGGAGGCCAGCACCGCGTCGCAGTCGTCCAGCGCGTTCTCGGCGTCGGTGATCACCGGCTCGTCCCACTCGGTGCGGCCGCCCTTGCGGTCGCAGGCCACGTAGCCGATCCCGCGTTCCCGCAGGCGTTGCAGCAAGGAGTTCACGACGCCCACGACCAGCACCCGGCGGACCCCGGAGGGCAGCAGGTTCACGACGTGCTCCGAGCGGTGCAGCGATTTCCGCAGCGAGTCACCGCGTTCGACGTGCACGGCCTCGGCGTGCTCGTGGTGCGGACGCAGGTGCTGCAGGTGCGCGTCGAGAGCGGCGATCCGCACGGCGGGCAGCGGGTGCCGCAGGAGCTTGCGGACGGGTTCGCCGACGCAGGCCAGCACGACGTCCTCGCCGACCTCGCCGGGTTCCACCGCGCAGGATCCGACGGCCTCACCGACGCGGAGGCTGAGCACGTGGTTGCGGTAGGAGCGCTGCCGGGAGGCGTGCCGGACTCCTTGCTGGGTCAGGAAACCCACGCTGATCTCGGAATCCGCCTCGGGGAGCGCGGTCTCGATCAGGTCGTCCAGAGCCGTCACGCGGCGTCCTCCGCGTAGCGCACGTCCAGCCCGGAGATCAGCAGCTCGGCGTGCGGACGCGCCGCGCCCGGCCGGTCGCTGGTCACCATCACGTGGCCCAGGTAGTTGTTGTTGCTGGTCGCGGGGCCGGCTCGGTGGCCGGCGGGCTTGAGCTTGAACTCCGCCACCGCGGGATCGCGCAGCGCTTCGGTGCCCTGGATCTCGGCGATCGGCCCGGTGCGCGGCGGCAGCAGGAACGAGATCGCCGCGCTCGACGCCCCGGTGTCCACCGGGCTGAGATCGGGCTTCTCGCCCAGCGCGACCTGCGCGTACACCCCGGCGAGGTCGATCCCGGTGACGCGGCGGATGAGCTCGGTGATCTGGTTGCCCGCCGGACGCGGGTTGACCTCGACGATGCGCGGGCCGTCGGCGGTCAGCTTGATCTCGGTGTGGCAGACGGTGTTGTCCAGGCCCAGCGCCTCGATCGCGGCCACGGCGGTCGAGACCACGCCGTCGCGGGTCTCGTCGTCGAGCGCGGCCGGGAACATGTGACCGGTTTCGACGAACCACGGTGCGCCGGCGACGCTCTTGTCGGTCACGCCGACGACCGTGGTCCGCCCGCCGAAGGTGACCGTCTCCACGCTCACCTCGGCGCCGGTCAACAGCTCCTCCAGCAACACCACGGGACTGCGTTGCTGGCCACGAGCGTTGACCGGAAATCCTTGCAGCTCGGCGAAAGCCGCGCGCAGCTGCTCGACGTCGTCGACCCGCCGCACGAACATGCCCGCGCACAGGTCCACGGGCTTGAGCACCAGCGGGAATCCCATCGCCGCAGCCGCCTCCTCCAGACCGCGCAGCGTTTCGGCGAGCGCGAAGGCCGGTCCGGGGACTCCGGCCTCGTGCAGCGCGCGCCGGGTCCGGTCCTTGGCGCAGGCGCTCTCGACGGCTTCCGGAGCGGGGCCGGGAAGTCCCAGCCGCTGGGCGATCTTCGCGGCGG
The DNA here is from genome assembly GCF_004348435.1 of Saccharopolyspora terrae. Taxonomy (NCBI): domain Bacteria; kingdom Bacillati; phylum Actinomycetota; class Actinomycetes; order Pseudonocardiales; family Pseudonocardiaceae; genus Saccharopolyspora; species Saccharopolyspora terrae. The sequence continues at coordinate 26,871 of NZ_SMKS01000053.1, forward strand.
TGGGCAGGTAGTAGTCGCACGAGGTCGCCACCCCGTCGAAGCCCAGCACCGGCTGCAGCCGTTCCAGGTGCGGCAGCAGCACTTCGGGGTCGTTGGTCTCGCAGGTGAGCACGTTGTCCGCGCCGAGCAGCGGGTGCGGGCCGGGGCCTGGGGCGGAGCGCAGGTAGTGCTGCAGATCTCTGGTGACGAAGCTGAACCGGTGGCCCTCCTCGTTGAGCGCTCTGGGGAGCAACGTGCTCATCGCCCCGACCCAGCTCTCCACCAACAACAGGTGACTCACACCGACTCCTCCCGGCCATTGCGCCTGACGCTCGGCGATGATAATCGTTTTCAATAAGTCTGACAACTCGCCGTAGGGATGTGAACCCGAAGTGATGAGAACGCTTCGCCCGGTGGTGGCTCTGGTGCTGCTCGCCCCCTTGCTCACCGCAACGCCTGCGGCGGCCGAGCCGCCTGAGTTCGGTGCTTGCCCCTTCGAAGGTGCCGAGTGCGCGGAGCTGTCGGTACCGCTGGGAGAGGGGGACCGGTCGATCTCGATCACGATCTCGCGCGTGCGCGCGACCGGCACGCCCGCCGAGCACCGGGGTGCGCTGCTGGTCAACCCGGGAGGGCCCGGCGGTTCCGGGCTGGAATACGCGGTGAGCAAGGGGGAGAAGCTGCCGGAGTCGGTGCGGCGCAGCTACGACATCATCGGGTTCGACCCGCGCGGCGTCGGCCGAAGCGCCCCGCTCGACTGCGGTGAGCTGGGCGGGCTGTTCGAACACCCCGCGCCCGAGCCGGTTCCGGCCGACCGACGAGCGGAATCCGAACACCTGCACCGATTACGCGCGATGGCCGAGGACTGCCTGCGGCACAACCCGGACGCGGCGTGGATGAACACCACGAGCACCGCCCGCGACGTGGACCGCATCCGGGAAGCGCTCGGGGAGTCGAAGCTCAACTTCCTCGGCGTCTCCTACGGCAGCTACCTCGGCGCCGCCTACGCCGCGCAATTCCCCGACCGCGTCGGGCGGATGGTGCTCGACAGCGTCGTGAGCCCGGACCGATGGCACGACTTCGACGTCCGGCAGGCGTTCGCGATGCTCGACCAGCGCGACACCCTCTTCGAATGGATCGCCGCGCACCCGGATTTCGGGCTCGGCCAGACGAAACAGCAGGCCCGAGAGACGTATTCGGCGGCCCGCGCCGGGCTGACCGGGAGCTTCGGCCCCGCGGAGTTCGACAACCTCGTCTACAAGACCCTCTCGCGCACCGAGCGCTGGGAGCCCTTCGCCCGCGACCTCAGCGCCCACGTGCACCAGGGCGCGCCGCTGAGCCCCGCGCTGCCGGAGAGCGACCCGGAATCCCGCAACTACGAGGCGGCGCTGCGCACCGTCAAGTGCGCCGACAGCAGGCGTCCCAGCGAGGACGAGGTCATCGGCTCCCTCCGGGCGCTGCGCGCGGCCGACCCCGAACCGATCGTCACCGGGCTCGAAGCCACCACCTGCGCCTACTGGCCGGAACCCGTCGAGCCCGCCCGGTTCGGGCACCCGGAGATGCCGCCGGTGCTGCTCACCCAGGCCGAGCACGACCCGACCACCCCGCTCGACGGTGCCCGGCGGATGCAGGCCAGGCTTCCCGGCGCGCGCATGGTGACGCTGCACGACTCCTACTCGCACGGCGTCTTCGCCAGCCAGCGCAACCCCTGCGTCGATGACGCGGCCGCGAACTACCTGCTCACCGGCGAACTTCCCGCTGACGACCTCGACTGTCAGGGGCCGGGACTACCGTGAACCTGCTCGCACGCGCACACCGACCTCGGTCGTGACAGGTTCGCAGGTGCGGGCGTGGCGCACGGGAACTGGAGGTGGTCCATGCGTCGGGCCGACACGATGGCGATGGCCGTCGCCGAACGCACCGATCTCGCGGAGTACCTCGGCACGCTCACCCGCGAGCAGTGGGAAGCACCGAGCCTGTGCGCGGGCTGGCGGGTGCGCGACGTGGTCGCGCACGCGATCAGCTACGACGACCTCACCTGGCCTGACGTGCTCAAACGCGCGGCACGGGCGGGTTTCGCGCCGAACGCCGTCAACGATCTCGGCGTCGCCGAGACCCGTGCCCGCAGCACCGGCGAACTGCTCGACCGACTGCGCGCCCACCTCCGGCCCACCGGCCCGATCACGGTCCTGGGCGGCATGATCCCGCTGGTGGACGCGCTGATCCATCACCAGGACATCCGCCGTCCGCTCGGCCACCCGCGCGAGATCCCACCACAACGGCTGCGCGCGGTTCTGGACCTGGCGTTCAAAGCCCCACCTGTCGGGGCCAAGAAGCGCGCCGCCGGCCTCCGCCTGGTGGCCGCGGACCTCGACTGGACCCGCGGCGAAGGCCCCGAAGTCAGGGGACCGGGTGAAGCGCTGCTGATGACCCTCGCCGGGAGGTCGGCCGCCTTCACCGAGCTCACCGGAGAGGGCAAGGCCGTTCTCGCCGCCAGGGTCTAGCCTCCGGTTCTCAGCCGCGCAGCGGTGGGATGGTCGGGACCTCGGAGGCGGTGGCGATGGCTTCCGGGGTCAGGCGGAACTGCTCCGGGTAGTGCTCGCGGGTGGTGCGGCGGGCGGGTTCGGTGGTGCGCCACATGTACAGGCAGCGCGGGCACTGCAGCACCTCCCAGACGCCCGGCACCGGCGAGGTCGTCACCGTGCGGAGCTCCGGATCGGCGCAGCGGGGGCAGATCGTCTGCATCGGGTTTCCTTTCCGCGCAGTGTGCTTCATCGGTGAGCGAGCTGGGAGCGCAGGCGTTCGGCCCACTCGGCGGTTTCGGGGAGGTCCTTGGTCGGGGTGCCGAAGTTGCCGCGCACGTCGGGTTTCACCGGGGTGGTCGCGTCGATGATCATCTTGCTGGTGACGCCCGCCGGCTGCGAGGCGGGAGCCAGTTCCACCACCGACAGGTTCGGGATGACCACCACGTCCTCGGACGGGTTGACCTTCGCCGACTGCGCCCACATGACCTGCGGCAGGTCGAACGGGTCCACGTCCTCGTCGACCAGGATCACCTGGCTGACGTAGCCCAGGCCGTGCGGCGTGGTCATCGCGCGCATGCCCACCGCCTTGGCGAAACCGCCGTAGCGCTTGGCCGTCGAGATGATCACCAGCAGGCCGTGCGTGTACATCGCGTTGACGGCCTTGACCTCCGGGAACTCCGAGCGCAGCTGCTTGAGCAGCGGGACGCAGGTGTTCGGGCCCACCAGGTAGTCGCACTCGGTCCAGGGCATGCCCAGGTACAGCGACTCGAAGATCGGGTTGGTGCGGTAGGAGATCCGCTCGATGCGCACCACCGGCATCCGCCTGCCACCCGAGTAGTGCCCGGTGAACTCGCCGAACGGGCCCTCGATCTGCCGCACCCGCGACTCGATGCGGCCCTCGATGACCACCTCCGAACCCCACGGCACGTCGAAACCGGTCAGCGGAGCGGTCGCGATCGGCATCGGCTCACCGCGCAGCGCACCGGCCATCTCGTACTCGGACTGGTCGTAGGCCATCGGCATGCCCGCCACGATCGGCACCACCGGATCGTTGCCGAGGGTGATCGCCACCGGCAGGTCCTCACCGAGCTCCTCGGCCTTGCGCAGGTGCTGGGCGATGTCGTGCATCGGCACCGGTTGCAGCGCGAGCCGGTCCGTGCCGATCACCTCGATCCGGTAGATGCCCAGGTTCTGCTTGTCGAAGTCCTCCGGCGCGTCCGGATCGCGCGAGACGACGGCGGCCTTGTCCAGGTAGAACCCGCCGTCACCGTCGTTGAGCCGGAACAGCGGCAGCACGTCGAAGAGGTTCACGTCCTCGCCGGAGACGCTGTTGGCCTTCCACGGCGCGTCCTCCCGGCGGACCGGGGCGACCGGGAAGTCGTCCCAGCGCCGGGCGAACTCCTCGACCTGCTCGCGGGTGGAGGTCTCCTTCGGCAGGCCCAGCGCCATCGCGTGGTTGCGCCAGGAGCCGTGCACGTTCATCGCGATCCGGGCGTCGGTGAACCCCGAGACGTTGTCGAACCACAACGCCGGTGCGCCCTCACCGATGCGGCCCGCCGCGTTGGCGGCAGCGGCCAGGTCCGGTTCGGGGGACACCCCCTCGCTGATCCGCAGCAGCTGCCCCTCCTCCTCCAGGGCGTCGAGGAACGACCGCAGGTCGTCGTAGGCCATCGTGACTTCTCCTTCAGAGACTGGTTTGTGGTCCTGTTGATGGTCCTCACGCCTCGCGGCTGCGCCGCTTGCGCGGCGTCCGCAGAGTGAACTCAAGAAACCTTGAGCTTGGCTGTGCGCAGCCCTTCCCAGCGCTGGGCGGCCGGGGCCGGCAGGTCGAGCTGGTCGAGGACGCGGGCGGTGATGTGCTCGACGAAGTCGTCGATCGAGGCCGGGTTGTTGTAGAAGGCGGGCATCGGCGGCACGATCCGCACGCCCATCCGCGAGAGCGCCAGCATGTTCTCCAGGTGGATCTCGCTCAGCGGCGTCTCGCGCGGCACGAGCACCAGCGGACGGCGTTCCTTGATCGTCACGTCCGCCGCGCGCGCCACCAGGCCGTCGGCGTATCCGGAGCGGATGCCGGCGAGCGTCTTCATCGAGCACGGCACGATCACCATGCCGTCGGTGCGGTACGAGCCGGACGAGATGCTCGCGCCCTGGTCATCCGGGTTGTGGACGACGTCGGCGAGCTCGCCGATCTCCTTGGCGCTGAGCCCGGTCTCCAGCTCCACCGTTGCCCGCGCCCAGCGGCTGAGCACCAGGTGGGTCTCCACCTCGGGCAGCTCGCGCAGCTGCTCCAGCAGCCGCACACCGAGCGGCGCCCCGGTCGCTCCGGTCATCCCCACGACGAGTCGCACGCTTCTCCTTTTCGGTCACCTCGCGCTGATGACTCCACGCTAAGCGCCGATCACGCAGGTGAGACGGTATTCTGGCGACAAGCGATGGGGAGAATCGGACAGGACCGAATGACCGAGATCACCGACGTCGGCTACCGGCCGGGGCTGAACGCACCGATCGGCATGGACGTCATCGACTTCACGGAGCTGCGCTCGCGCGCCGAGCGCCGCGGGATCGACCTCGCCGGTCCGCAGCGGCCCGACTTCCACCACCTGATCCACGTCCACGCCGACGCCGATCCGCTGCCGCACACCGTCGACTTCACCGAGCACGTCATCGAACCCGGCGGCTGGCTGTGGGTGCGTCCCGGCCAGGTGCATCAGTACGGCGCGCTGACCCGCTCGCGCGGCACGATCGTCATCTGGCGCCCCGGGTTCGTCACCGTCGACCCGCCGCCCCCGGAAACCCCTGTGCGACCAGGAGGTTCGGCACGCGACGCGGTCGATCTGGCGCTGCGGCACCTGCTCGCCGACTACGCCGACCTGGGCTCGATGACGTTGGAGGCGCACAACAGGTCGCTGCGGATGCTGCTGGCGGTGCTGCTGCTGCGACTGGCCCACGCGGGTGAGGCCCCGCCGCCCGCCACCCCGGCCGACAGCCCGTTCGAGCGGTTCCAGGCGGCGGTGGAGCGCGACTTCACCCGCACCCACCGGGTCGCCGACTACGCCGCCGAGCTCGGGTACAGCGCTCGAACCCTCACCCGCGCAACGCTGTCCGCGACGGGCCGCTCGGCGAAGTCTCACCTGGACGCCCGGATCGTCCTGGAGGCCAAGCGGCTGCTCGTCCACACCGACCGCGCCTCAGCGGACATCGCCCGCCACCTCGGCTTCACCACGCCGGGAGACTTCAGCAAGTTCTTCCGCAAGCACGACGGCCGAACCCCGCTGACCTTCCGCGCCGAAGCCCGAGGCACGAGCTGACCCCGCCGTTCAGGCGAGCTCGCGCAACGCCTGGCGAAACCGCTCGAACTCCCCGCTTCCGGTGATCGTGCCGCAGGGGAAGCGGAAGACCGGGGGCATGTCGATGCCGAGGGCGCGGACGCGATCGAGCTCGGCGCGCAGGGAATCCGCTCCGCCCACCGGTGCCGCGACGCCGACTTCATCGGCCAGAGCCGCGAGAGTGGGCGGATCGGCGATGTTGAGGCCGTCGGTGAAGTAGGCGCGGAAGAGGCGCTCGGCCATGACCTCTCCGTTGTCCTGCTCGGACGCGGCGGCGAGGAGGCGGTGAGCCTCGAAGGTGTTGGTGAAGATCGCGCGCCGGAAGTTCAACCGCAGACCGTCCTTCTCGCCGATCGACGAGGTCGCGATCTCGCGGGCGACCGCCTCGCCGCGCTCCCGCGCGTGCAGCTCGAACAGCGGCTCGCCGTCCGGAGAGGCATCGGGACGCAGCTGGAAGGGCGCGAACCGCACCTCCACCTCACCACCGGTTCGCCGATGCGCCGCGGCCGCGTGCCGGAATCGCGTGAACCCCAGGTAGGAGTGCACGCACACGAAGTCCAGCACGACCTCCACGCGCGGGGCGCTCACCACGCCACCTCTCCGTGGCGGGAGAAGAAACCACCCGTGGGACCGTCGGGGCCGGTGGTGGCCATCCGGACGATGATCTCCGCTCCTTCGGCGACGGTCTGGACGCCGCGGTGGCCGTTGAAGTCGGTGGCGGTGAAACCGGGGCAGACGGAGTTGATGCGCATCGCCGGGAACGCCCGGGCGTACTGCGCGGTGAGCATGTTCAACGCGGCCTTCGCCGAGGAGTAGACCGGCACCGGGATCCAGTGCGGATCATCCGCGGTGGGATCCGGTTTCGCCGCCGCGGCGATCGATCCGAGACGGCTGCTGACGTTGACCACCACCGGGTTCGGGCTCGACTCCAGCAACGGCAGGACCGCGTTGAGCACCCGGACCGGACCGAAGAGGTTGATCTCGTAAGCGGCGAGCAGGTCGGCGGGGGAGGCTTGGCCGGGTGGCAGCACCGCACCCGGCACGCCCGCGTTGTTGACCAGCACGTCCAGCCCGTCAAGGCTCTCGGCTGCCGCGCGCACCGAATCCTCGCTGGTCACGTCGATGACCAGGGGAACGGCTCCGATCTCGGCCGCGGCCTCCGCGCCACGTCGTGCGTCACGCGCCCCGAGCAGCACGGTGTGTCCGATGTCGATCAACCGCCGCGCCGTCTCCAGACCCAGGCCGCGGTTGGCGCCGGTGATGAGCGTCGTCGTCATGCCGACACTCTGCGCCGACCAGCGGTGGAATCCCGATGCAACGGTCTTCCTGGGACCGCCCCACCCACGTGGAGCGAGCGCGGGCGATACTGGACCGATGACCGAACAACCCGGGGAGCTCGGTGCGGCGCTGCGCGGCTGGCGCGACCGGATCGTCCCAGCCGAGGTGGGGCTTCCAGCAGGCCTCGGCCGTCGTGCGAAGGGGCTGCGCCGGGAGGAACTCGCCCTGCTGGCCGGGATCTCGGTCGACTACGTCATCCGGCTCGAACAGGGACGTGCCAACCCGTCTCCGCAGGTCGTCGGGGCCCTGGCCAGGGCGTTGCGGTTGACCGGGGCCGAGCGCGACCACCTGTTCGCGCTCGCCGGAAAAGCCATCCCCACCAGCGGGCACAGCTCGCCGCACCTGACGCCGAGCCTGCAGCGGCTGCTCGACCAGCTGCGCGGCATCCCCGTCGGCGTGTTCGACGCGGGCTGGACCCTCACCGCCTGGAACTCGCTGTACGCGGCGCTGTTCGGCGACCCCAGCGGGTTGTCGGCGCGGGAGCGCAACGTCGTGTGGGCCTACCACGCGGGTCTCGCGATGCGGGTGCGTTCGACGCCCGAGCTGGCCGCGGTGTTCGAGTCGGCGACGGTCGCGGACCTGCGTTCGGCTGCGGCCCGCTTCCCGGCCGACGCGGAACTGCGTGCGCTGCTCGACGACCTGCGTGCATTCCCGCGCTTCGCCGAACTATGGGACTCCCGCACCGTCGGTGAGCACGTCGCGCACTCCAAGGTCGTCGACCACCCAGAGCTCGGCCCCATCCCGGTGGACTGCGACGTGCTGGAGGTGCCCGCCAGCGACCTGCGGCTCGTCGCCTACACCGCTCCGGACGAGGACGCGGCGGAACGGTTGCGGCTGCTCGACGTCATCGGCACCCAGACATTCACCTGAGGCACTGGTCCTCCTGCGGGAAGGACATCTGGGCGGGGTGGGCGAGCACCAGGTCGTGGGAGGCGGGGTCGAGGTCGGTGCCGATGGGGTAGAGGGTTCCGCCGAGCTCGGCGGCGCGGCGGCGCCAGCGCTGGTTGCGGCGCAGCCGGTCCGGCAGCCAGAACGGATCGGTCTGGCCCGCGGCGTCGGAGAGCATGTCGAACAGCCACACCAGCTCGTCGTCCGGAAGTCGCAGGCCAGGCCGGGTGAACGACGAGCGGCGGTGCGGGAACAGCAGCCCGATGCTGGTCTCGCTGAGATCGAGGTCGGTGATCTCCGGCGCCGTGCCCGCCAGGAACTCGTCCAGCGCCGAATCGGGCATGAAGTAGTCCGCCCACACCTTGTGCACCCGGTTCCAGCCGGCCGTCACGAACGGCTCGTAGCGGGTGTCGGTGCTGGTCACGAACTCCCAGTAGGAGACGTCCCAGACCTGCGCCGTCGCGTCGAGCCCGCGCAGCAGGTGCGCGTCGTCGGGCTTGCGGTCCGCGCGGTAGTAGGTGGTGAAGCGGAGCTGGTAGCGGTGGCGCTGCGGGGCGAACCAGCGGATCAGCAGGTCGTCGACCTCGTCGCGCCGGACCAGCACGCGAGCCGCCCGCACCGCCTCCTGCAGCGACGGGAAGTGCAGGTCGTACACCCTGGTCAGCGGTGGAACCGGGGTCAGCGCCAGCCGCGCGCGCGTGATGATCCCCGCGCAGCCGAGCCCGCCGAGGACCGCGTTGAACAGCTCGCCGTTGCGCTCCGGCGTGCACCACCGCACGGCTCCCGTCGGGGTGACGACCTCGACGGCCCGCACCCGGTCGATGATCGCGCCTTCGCGGTGCAGGCTGGAGATGCCGCCGACGCTGAGCACCCCACCGGTGCTCAGCTGGAGGTACCCGGTCGGGCCCGAGGTCAACCGGCGCCCGCGCAGCCAGGCGTGCCAGACGACGTCGCGCAGCAGCACCCCCGCCTCGACGTCGGCGTGGTCGTCGGTGACCGCGTGGATGAGGTCGAGGCTGCGCATGTCGACCTGGATCCCGCCGGACGGGCACAGCGCCTGACCACCGGTGGTGTGCAGGGTGCCGTGGGCGCGCAGCGGGACGTCGTTGCGGCAGCACCAGGCGGCCGCGACGGCGATGTCGGCGGTGGAACGCGGACGCAGGATCGCGGCGGGTCTGCGGTCGACGAGATTGCCGAGGTCGGAGGCGTGCAGCTCGTCCCCGTCGGTGATCAGGACTCCGCGACCGGGCAGTTCCGGGAAGGTGGAGAGGTCCAGCGCGCCCGAATCCATCCCGATCACTCCCCCCAAGTGAACGACGTCCCGCCATCGGCCCTGTCCAAATCGGAGTCCATCCTGAGGAACGGGGCTTTCCCCGTGCTTTCTCGCCTGGTCAGACCGGTTTCCGGGGGTCAGCCGAGTCCCGGGCGACGTGGGTGTCTGCTTCCAGACATTCACCTGATGGTGCTGGTCTTGGACATGTGCGCGGGAGAGGATTCCGCTGGCGACCCTCCGGCGCGTCGGGGAAGTGGAGCGGAGGGCATTCAGCGGAAGGAAATCGGTGTGAAGACAGCTCGGTTCAGCCGTCCGGCGGCGCTGGGGACCGCCGTGCTGGCCGCGGCGGCGGTGACGGCGGCCCCGGCCGTGTCGGCGACCCCGGCAGCGGTGACGGCCCCGTCGACCAACCAGGTCCGGCTGATCACGTTCAACGACCTGCACGGCAACCTCGAACCCCCGGCGGGCTCGTCCGGCCGCATCACGCTGCCCGACGGCACCGCCGTCGACGCCGGCGGTGCGCAGTTCCTGGCCACCCACGTGGCGCGGCTGCGCGGCGAGGTGAAGAACTCGCTGGTTCTCTCGGCGGGCGACAACGTCGGCGCCTCGCCGGTCAACAGCGCGCTGTTCCACGACGAGCCCACGATCGAATTCCTCAACCAGCTCGGCGTGTCCACTTCGGTCGTCGGAAACCACGAGTTCGACGAGGGATACGAGGAGCTCCAGCGGATGTCCGACGGCGGTTGCCACCCCGCCGACGGCTGCCAGTTCCGAGACCCGTTCCCCGGCGCGGACTTCGAACAGCTCGGCGCCAACGTCACCTTCACCGACGGTCGTCCCGCTCTCAAGCCCTTCGACGTCCAGAACGTCAACGGCACGCGCGTCGGCATCATCGGCGCGACGCTGGAAGAGCTCCCGTCGGTGGTCGCCCCCGGCGCCATCGAAGGTCTCGAGTTCGGCGACGAGGTCGAGGCCATCAACCGCACCTCGAAGATGCTCGACACCATGGGCGTGAAGGCGCAGGTCGTGCTGCTGCACCAGGGCGACAGCGCCGAGAGCGGTGGGCCCGACAGCTGCAACCTGACGCCGGGGCCGGCGAGCGAGATCGCCAAGGCCGCGTCGCCGAACGTGGACCTGATCTTCACCGGGCACAGCCACGCCCAGTACAACTGCACGATCGACGACCCGGCGGGCAACCCGCGCCAGGTGCTGCAAGGCGCCTCCTACGGCCGCCTGCTCTCGGTCGCCGACCTGGCCATCGACCGCGTCAGCCAGGACGTCGTGCGCTCGGAGACCAAGGCGCGCAACGAGATCGTCACCCGCGACGTGCCCGCCGACCCCGCCGCTCAGGCGCTGATCGACGAGGCGGCCACCAAGGCGGCGCCGATCGCCAACCGCCCGGTCGGCAGCATCACCGGAGACCTGCCCCGCGCGGCCGCCCCGTCCGGGGAGTCGCCGCTGGGCGACGTCATCGCCGACGCGCAGTTCGAGGCCACCGCGGCCAACTCGCCGCAGATCGCCATCACCAACCCCGGCGGCATCCGCGCCGACCTGCTCTTCCCCGGCTCACCGGCCGGTGAGGGAGACGGCGTGATCACCTACGGCGAGGCGTTCGCGGTCCAGCCGTTCGGCAACATCATGCAGACCATGACGCTCACCGGCGCCCAGCTCAAGGCCGTCCTCGAGCAGCAGTGGACCCCGGAGGAGACCAACGTCCTGCAGGTCTCGGCCGGTCTGCACTACAGCTACTCGGCGAGTGCGCCGATCGGTTCGAAGGTCACCGAGATCAGCATCAACGGTCAGCCGGTCGATCCCAACGCCCCGTACCGGGTTTCGGTGAACAACTTCCTCGCCGGAGGCGGCGACGGCTTCACCGAACTCACCAAGGGCACCGATGTCGTGGGAGGACCGGTAGACCTCGACGCCTTCCTGGCCTACCTCAACGCCCACCCGGGCATCACCCCACCCCCAGCAGACCGAATCACCGCCCTGCCCTGAAGAACCCACCCACCCGAGGCGACCCCGCAGCCGTGACGCTGCAGTCACCTCGGGTGGGTGCCCTTCCGGATTTCAGTGGAACTCGTCCCCCCCCGATTTCAGTGGAATTCGGGGACCGGGTTTCAGTGGAAATCCGCAACCTGGTTTCAGTGGAAATCGGGGACCGGGTTTCCGCTGAAACCGGGGACTGCCCGGGCGTCGTGCGGGGTCAGCCTTGGGTGGCGAGGGAGCGGAGGAAGAAGGCGACGTTGGCCGGGCGTTCGGCCAGGCGGCGCATGAAGTAGCCGTACCACTCGTCTCCGTAGGCGGTGTAGACGCGGAGCCGCCCGCCGGCGGCGGCGATGCGGCGCTGCTCGTCGGGCCTGATGCCGTAGAGCATCTGGTACTCGAAGTCCGCGTTCGTGCGGCCGTTGCGGGCCGCCAGCTCACCGGCGATGGCGACCATGCGGGGGTCGTGCGAGGCGACCATCGGGTAGCCCTCGCCCTGCATCAGGACCTTCAGGCACCGCACGTAGGAGCGGTCGACCTCCGACTTGTCCTGGTAGGCCACCGATTCCGGCTCGTCGTAGGCGCCCTTGCACAGCCGGACCCGGGAACCGGCCGTGGCCAGGTCGCGGCAGTCCTGCTCGGTCCGCCGCAGGTAGGCCTGCAGCACCGCGCCCACCCACGGGAAGTCCACGCGCAGGTCGCGCAGGATGCCCAGGGTCGAATCGGTGGTGGTGTGGTCCTCCATGTCGAGGGTGACCGTGGTGCCCGCCGCGCTCGCGGCCTCGCAGATCAGCCGGGCGTTGTCCAGCGCGATCTTCTCGCCGTCCGAGGGCAGGAACTGGCCCACCGCCGACAGCTTCACCGACACCTCGGCTCGCTCGGCGAGCCCCTGCTCGGCCAGAACTCCCAGCACCTGCCGGTAGTCCCGGACGGTGGCGGTGGCTTGGCCCGCGTCGAGGGTGTCCTCGCCGAGCCGGTCCAACGTCACGAACAAGCCGTGGCCGCTCAACTCCCGGGTCGCCCGCACGGCGTCCTCGGGCGACGTGCCGGGCACGAAACGCCGAACCACGGGCTTGGTCAGCGGGTTGGCCTCGACGAGCCGTCGCACCGAAGGCGAGCGTCCCGCGGCCAGCAAAGCACTGCGCAACACCGAATTCTCCCCACGCTCAAGCTGTTCCGGACAAAGGGGGCGCCCCGGACCGTCCGGGGCGCCCCGTCGTGCTCATCCCATGTGGGGGTAGGTGTGACCGGTCGGCGCGTCCCAGGTCTCCTTGATGGCGCGCGGGCTGGTCCAGCGCTGGATGTTGAGCAGCGATCCGGCCTTGTCGTTGGTGCCGGAGGCGCGGCTGCCGCCGAAGGGCTGGCGGGAGACGATCGAGCCCGTCGGCTTGTCGTTGACGTAGAAGTTGCCCGCGGCACCGCGCAGCTTGCGGTGGGCTTCGTCGATGGCGGAGCGGTCGGTGGAGAACACCGCGCCGGTCAGCGCGTACGGGCTGGAGGAGTCCACGACGTCGAGGATCTGCGAGTACTGGGCGTCGTCGTAGACGTGCACGGCGAGGATCGGCCCGAAGTACTCGGTGGTGAAGACCTCGTCGGCAGGGTCGGTGCACACCAGCACGGTGGGCTCGACGAAGTAGCCGACGGAGTCGTCGTAGCCGCCACCGGCCAGGACCTCGATGGTGTCGGTGGTCTTGGCGCGGTCCAGCGCCGCCTTGTGCTTGGCGAAGGCGCGCGCGTCGATGACGGCACCGCCGAAGTAGGAGAAGTCGGTGACGTCGCCGAAGCGGATGGTGCGCGCCAGGTCGGCGAGCTCCTCGCGCAGACCGCCCTCCCAGAGGGAGCGCGGCACGTAGGCGCGCGAGGCCGCCGAGCACTTCTGGCCCTGGAACTCGAAGGCGCCGCGGGCGAACGCGGTGGCCAGCGGAGCGGGGTCGGCCGAGGGGTGCACGACGATGAAGTCCTTGCCGCCGGTCTCACCCACGATGCGCGGGTAGCTGTGGTAGGAGTCGAGGTTCTCGCCGATCGTGCGCCACAGCTTCTTGAACGTGGCGGTCGATCCGGTGAAGTGCAGGCCCGCGAAGCCCGGGTCGGTCAGCGCGACGTCGCTGACGGCGTGGCCGTCGCCGGTGACGAGGTTGATCACGCCCGGGGGCAGGCCGGCGGCCTCGAACAGCCGCATCGTGAAGTGCGCGGCGAACTGCTGCGACGGGGTCGGCTTCCACACCACCGTGTTGCCCATCAGCGCGGGCGCGGTGGGCAGGTTGCCGGCGATGGCGGTGAAGTTGAACGGGGTGATCGCGGTGACGAACCCGTCCAGCGGCCGGTAGTCCATCCGGTTCCACTCGCCCGGCACCGAGCGGGGCTGCTCGGCGATGATCTGCCGCGCGTAGTGGACGTTGAACCGCAGGAAGTCGATGAACTCGCAGGCGGCGTCGATCTCGGCCTGCTGCACCGACTTCGACTGGCCGAGGATGGTGGCGCCGTTGATGGTGTCGCGCCAGGGGCCGGCCAGCAGGTCGGCGGCGCGCAGGATGACCGCGGCCCGCTCGTCGAAGGAGGTCGCGGCCCAGCCCGGGGCGGCGTCCTTGGCGGCGGCCACGGCGTCGGCGACGTCGCCCGCGGTGGCCTGGGCGGACGTGCCGAGCACGTGCTGGTGATCGTGGGGCTGGACGACGTCGAAGCGATCGCCGCCCGCCATGCGCTGGGTGCCGCCGATGGTCTGGGTGAGCTCGATGTGCTCGGACTCCAGCTCGGCCACGCGCTTCTGCAGCGACTCGCGTTCCGGCGAGCCGGGCGCGTAGCCCTTGACCGGCTCGTTGTAGGGCACCGGCACCGAGGTGATCGCGTCCATGCCTGTTCCGCCTCCTTGAGACGCCGTGGGTGTGTTGATTGGAGGTTAGGGTGTGACTCACGCCCGGAGATTGTTCAGTTGGCTATCGTTGACGGTGTCGGTTTGTGGGATCGGACAAAATGGCGCGTGATGTCGAGTCGGTCGGAGTGACCGATGTGGGAGTGCCGCTGCGGCAGCTGCTGGCCGCGGTCGGTGACCCCTTGGTGGATGTGCTCGCCGCACCGCGAGGCTTGGACGTCGAGGTTCGTGACGTGGTCATTGTCGACCCCGAGGAGGAGTCCGGCAGCGCTCGCGACAACGATTTCGTGCTGGTCATCGGCGCGCGCGGCCGGGCCGCGGCACCGCTGGTGCGGGCCGCGGCGCGCGACGGCGCCTCGGTGGTGGCGGTCAAGATCGGCTCCGAGCCCGAGGCGCGAGCGTTGCGGGACACCGCGATCGCGGGCGGCATCGCGCTGCTGGGCGTGCGACCGGAGGTCCGCTGGGAGCGGCTGGAGGCCTACGCCCACAACGCGATCGACAACGCCCGGCTGACCAGCGACGCGGATGTCGGCGAGGCGTTGGGCGACCTGTTCTCGCTGGCCCAGACGGTCGCGGCGATGACCGACGGCATCGTCAGCATCGAGGACACCGCGAGCCGCGTGCTGGCCTACTCGCGCTCCGACGACGAGGTCGACGAGCTGCGGCGGCTGTCCATCCTCGGCCGCCAAGGTCCCGAGCAGTACCTGGCGATGTTGCGCGAATGGGGCGTCTACCAGCGACTTCGCGCCGGTGAGGACGTGGTGCGCATCGACGAGCGACCGGACCTGGGCATCCGGCGCCGGATGGCGGTGGGCATCCACGCGGGCAACCAACCGCTCGGCTCGATCTGGGTGCAGGAGGGGCGGCGCCCGCTGTCGGAGCGGTCCGAACGCGCGCTGCTCGGTGCCGCGCGGCTGGCGGCCCTGCAGCTGATCCGGCAGCGCTCAGAGGCCACCGCGGGACCGAGGCTCCGGGAGAACCTCCTGGCCGGGCTGCTGGAGGGGCGGGTCGACGCGCGCTCGGTCGCCGACAACATCGGCGCCGACGCGGACCGGCCCGCGGTCGTCGCGGTGTTCACCCTGCGCCCGATGGGCAGCGTCGACCGCTCGGAGCTGGAGCTGCAGCGGGCGGAGATGACCGGCCTGATCTCGGTGCACGCGTCGGCCTACCGGCGCAGCGCGCTGGTCACGACCATCGGGTCGCGGGTGTACGTGCTGCTGCCGGAGCTGCCGGAGCGCTCCGCCGCGCACTCGGCGCTGTCGCTGACCCGCGAGATCGTCGCCGCCGCCAAGCAGCACCTGACCTCGCGGGTGCAGGCGGGAGTCGGCTCTGCCGTGCTGACGCTGGACGAGGTGGCCGAGTCGCGGGCCGAGGCGGACCGGGTGCTGGACGCGCTGGTGCACGACATCGACGCCGAGGTCGCCACGATCTCCGACGTGCGCGCGCAGGTGGTGATCAGCGAGATCCTCACCGTGCTGCAGGGCAACGAGCGCTACCGGGACGCCCGGCTCACCGCCCTCCACGACCACGACTCCGAGCACGCCACGGACCTCGCGCGCAGCCTGCTTGCCTACCTGGACCACTTCGGCGACGTCAAAGCCGCCAGCTCGGCCCTGCACGTGCACCCCAACACCCTGCGCTACCGGGTTCGCCGCGCCACCGACCTCACGGGCATCGACCTCGCCGATGCCACCGAACGCCTCAACACCCACCTCCAACTCCTTCTCACCAAACGCACCCGACACCGCCCAACCTGACCAGGCACAACACGCCGCGCAGGGGAGGCCCTTCGAATTTCGCGCGAAATTCGACCCGGAAACCTCGCCTTCGAACTTCGCGCGAAATTCGAAACCCCCACGTCAGGAGAGGTGCCGCGGAGCGGGCTGGGCTCGTGCGTTGTCACGCGCCGGGTGAACGATTCGAATTTCGCGCGAAATTCGACCCCGAACTTTCGGAGTCGAATTTCGCGCGAAATTCGACTGTGCTGGGTGGGGTCAGAGCTTGCGGAGGCGGACTCTGTTGATGGTGTGGTCGATGTCCTTGCGGAGGACGAGGGTCGCGCGGGGGC
>NZ_SMKS01000054.1:0-41174 GCF_004348435.1 Saccharopolyspora terrae
CTGCTCACCGGCCGCTGGCGCACCCTGCAACACATCGCCGCCAGCCCCCGAAAAATCGGAAACATCGTCCAAGCCGCACTCGTACTCACCCACCACGAACACAACCGAATCCACTGAGATCACCTCAGTGGAAATCCGGTACCCGGTTTCAGCGGGGTTCGGGGGTCTGATTTCCACTGAAATCCGTTGGTGCTGGTGGGGGTGTGGTTACGTGAAGTGCCCCTTCGAGCTTGTGCTCGCAAGGGGCACTTCGGGGTCGGTGGGTCAGGGTTTGAGGCCGGCCACCGGACCGATGACCACGACCGCGGGGGGTTTGATGTCGTGGGTCCGGACGTCTTCGGCGACCTGGGCCAGGGTGGTCTTCAGGGAGCGCTGGGTTCCGGTGGTGGCTTCCTGGACGACCGCGACCGGGGTGTCGGCCGGTCGGCCGTTCTTGATCAGGACCTCGGCGAACGCCTCGATGCGCTGGACCGCCATGAGCAGCACGAGCGTGCCGCGCAACCGGGCCAGGGCCTCCCAGTCCACCAGGGACCGCTCGTCGTCCGGGGCGACGTGGCCGGAGACCACGACCGCCTCGTGCGCGACGCCCCGGTGGGTGACCGGCACGTCGGCCATCGCGGGCGCCGAGAAGGCGCTGGTGATGCCGGGCACCACGGTCACGGGGACTCCGGCTTCGGCGCAGGCCAGCAGCTCTTCGAAGCCGCGGCCGAACACGTACGGGTCGCCGCCCTTGAGCCGGGCGACGAACTTGCCCGCGCGGACCTTCTCGATCAGCGTCTCGTTGATCACCGACTGGCTCGCCGAGCGGCCGTAGGGGATCTTCGAGGCGTCGATGACCTCGACGTGCGAGCCCAGCTCCTCCAGCAGCTCGCGCGGCGCCAGGTGGTCGGTGATGACCACGTCGGCCTTGGCGAGCAGCCGCCGTCCGCGCACCGTGATCAGGTCCGGGGCACCGGGGCCGCCGCCGATCAGCGCGACGCCGGGGGCGTGCGGTTCGGGGTGCTCGTCGATCACGCCGGACTGCATCGCTTCCAGCAGCGCGTCGCGAACTCCGGCGCTGCGGCGCGGTTTTCCGCCGGCCAGCACGCCGAGCAGCAGCCCGTCGTGCTCGGCGACGGCGGGGGTGACCGCGCTGCCCTCGGTGGCGTTGTCGGAGCGGACGCAGAACACCCGGTCGCGTTCGGCCTCGGCGCCGACGGCGGCGTTGACCTCGTCGGACGAGGTCGCGGCGACGGCGTACCAGGCGCCGTCGAGGTCGCCGTCGCGGTACTCGCGACGGCTCCAGGTGATCTCGCCGGAGTCGGCCAGCGCTTCCACCGCGGGCGTCGCCTGCGGGGCGATCACCTCGACGGCGGCGCCTGCGTTGATCAGCCGGGGAAGCCGTCGCTGCGCGACGGGTCCGGCACCGACCACGACCACGCGGCGACCGGCGAGGTCGAGTCCGGCGAGGTAGTGGTTATCCGTTTGAGTGGCCATGTGCGTGTCCGTGTGCGTGACCGTGCCCGGTCGGGTCGTCAGGGTGGTGGTGCGGCGTCTGCGGTGCACCCAGTTTGTCCTCGAAGCCCGGCAGCAGCACCCGGTACGCGCAGGTGTCGCAGTTCATCCGGATGTCGCCGTGCAGGGCCTCGTGGTATCGCTCCACGACGAGGTCGACCAGGGCGTCGCAGTCTCCCAGATATCCGGCGACGTGGAGCGGGAGCTCCGGTGCGGTCTGGGCCCACTCGCGCGCCTGCGTCACGACGCGCTGCGGCAGCACGCCGTCGAACAGGAAGTACGGGGCCACCACGACGCGCTTGGCCCCGAGCTTGCGAGCCCGGTCCAGCCCGCCAGGGACGTCCGGCGATGCCAGGGAGATGAACGCGGTCTCAACCGTCTCGAAACCGCAGGTCTCCTGCAAGAGGCGTGAGACCTTGCACACCTCGGCGTTGGCGTCGGGGTCGGTCGAACCGCGGCCCACGAGAACCACTGCCGTGTCCGCCCATTCGTCGCGCGGGACCTGCTCGGCGATCCGCTCGGCGAGCAGCTCCAGCAGGATCGGGTGCGGGCCGAGCGGGCGTCCGAAGACGAAGGACGTGCCCGGGTGGCGGCGGACTTCGCGTTCCAGCGCGGCGGGGATGTCGCCCTTGCCGTGCCCGGCGGCGACCAGCACCAGCGGCACCGCGGCCATCCGGCGGTGGCCCTTGTCGGTGAGCTCGGTCCAGGCTTCGGTGACCGCGGGGGCGGACAGCTCGATGAACCCGCCCGAGCTGTCGACACCGGCTGCGGACATCCGGGCCTTGAGCCGTTCGAGGAAGGCGTGGAACTGCGCGACGCCTCGTTCGTCCACCGTGCCGTGGCCCACGACCAGCAGCGGTTCGGTCACCGGTTACCTCCAGGTTCTGCCCAGTAGAGCAGGGCGTTGATGGCGGCGGCGGCGATCGCCGCACCACCACGTTCGGTCAGGGTGCTCACGGCCGGTAGGCCGCTGCGCCGCAGTGCGGCCTTGCTGTCCACGGCGCCGACGAAGCCGACCGGGACTCCGACGATCAGCGCCGGTTCCAGTTCGCCGTTCTCGGCGAGCCGGAGCAGTTCGAGGAGCGCGGTGGGGGCGTTGCCGACGGCCCACACCGCGCCGCGCGGGTGTTCGGCCGCCGCGAGCCGCATCCCGGCCGCGGAGCGGGTGAGCCCTTCCGAGGCGGCGAGCTCGGTGACGCCCGGGAAGTCCAGGCCGATGCGGACCTCGCGGGCGGTGATGCCGGAGGCGACCATGCGCACGTCGGTGATCAGCGGCGCACCCGCCAGCAGGGCGTCGCGACCCTGCCGCAGCGCGGGTTCGTCCGCGACGACCTCGCCGGTCCAGCTGGGATCGGCGGTGGTGTGCACGACGCGTTCGACGACCGCCCGGGTCAGCGGTTCGAACCGGTCGAAGTCGGCTCGCGACCGCATGATCCGGTAGGACTCGGTCTCGATCGGATGGACTGTGCGCCTCATGGTCGTTCCTGTTTCCTATGCGATTTCCGCGCTTTTGCGGGCGGTGAACCGCCACCACGCCGCCGCACCGCCCCAGACCAGCAGGAACAGGCCCAGGGTCAGGTATCCGAGCAGCTCGAACTGGTCCGCGATCGCGGCGACCCCGCCGAGGAAGTCCAGTCCCGATTCGGCCAGGACTCCGCAGAGCACGACGAAGGCGACCAGCGCGGCGAGCCCCACGGTCAGCGCGGTGGTGGTGACGTTGACCCACAGCCGCCGCAGCGGCCGGGCCAGGGACCAGGTGTAGGCGCGGGACATCAGGATTCCGTCCACGCTGTCCACTGTGCACATCCCGGCGGCGAACAGCAGCGGCAGGCTCAGCACGGCGATGGCCGACAGGTTCGCGCCCGGGGTGACCATGGCCAGGACGGTGATCTCGGTGGCGGTCTGCATGCCGAGGCCGAACAGCAGGCCGATGCCGAACAGGTGCCAGGACCGGGCCACGCCCTGCATCCGGCCCCGCAGCACCCGCGCGAGCAGGCCGCGGCGTCCGAGGACGATCTCGACCTCGGCTTCGTCGATGGCGCCGCTGCGGGCGCGGCGCAGCAGCCGCCACGCGTCGCGCAGCACGAGCGCGTTGAGCACGGCGAGGGTGGTCAGCACGGCGACCACGATCAGGTCGACGGCGGTGGCCATGCGCACGCCGGTCTGCTCGGCCCACTGCTGGGCGGCGGGTCCGGCGATGAACGCGACCGCGCAGGCCAGCAGCATCACGACGCTGGCGTGGCCGAGGGCGAACCACATGCCGGTGGACACCGGACGCCTGCCGCGCTGCATCAGCAGCCGGGTGGCGTCGTCGATGACGGCGACGTGGTCGGCGTCGAAGCCGTGCCGCAGGCCGAGCAGGTAAGCGGTGGTGCCGGCGGCGGCGAGGCCTCCGGCGGCGCTGAACGCCTGCTCGTGCAGCAGGTAGGCACCCCATCCCGCGAGGT
Source organism: Saccharopolyspora terrae (assembly GCF_004348435.1). Classification (NCBI taxonomy): domain Bacteria; kingdom Bacillati; phylum Actinomycetota; class Actinomycetes; order Pseudonocardiales; family Pseudonocardiaceae; genus Saccharopolyspora; species Saccharopolyspora terrae. The sequence goes on from NZ_SMKS01000054.1 coordinate 3,942, forward strand.
GGAGTGCTCCGATGGCGGCCAACAGGACCGCTGACTTCCGGCGCTCGCGCGCGCCCCAACCGGTGGTGTGCCGGCTCACTTCGGCATCCCGACTCATGGGATCTCCGACCTCCTGGGTTCTCCCGCCCGGGGTTCGGTGGCCGCGCGCCGCGGGTTCGCGGCACGGGGCCGGCGCGCAGTGTCCTGACTCCCGGATCGACGTGGTTCCCCCGCCTTCCAGCTGGTGACAGCCGTGGCGATGGGTGGGGACCACTCCCCGGTCACAGTGGCGGGACCGTCCCGGATTCGCACCGGGTTCCTGCACTGTCGGCGACAGTCATCCTTGCCTGATCTACGGTCCGAGGTCAAACCTGGTGAAATCGATCACGTTGCGTGATCTACGGGCTGCTCCCGTCGGCCGATGGCGCTTTCAACCGGCTCAATCAGGGGTACCCGGTCGGGTGAGCACAGTGCTCCGGCTCGATGCTGCGTCAAGGAGGCCACCATGAACGAGACGCACTCGATCACACTGAACCTGCAGGTCGTGGAGGCAGGGGCGAAGACGACCGCGGACGTCGGGTTCACCACTCCCGCCGGCCAGGCGCTGCACGGTCACGGCACGGCCCGCAGGCACCCCGACGACCCCGAGGTACCGCAGATCGGCGACGAGATCGCCATCGCGCGAGCCCTCTTCGAACTCGCCCACAAGCTCCTGGACAACGCCTCCAACGACATCGGAGACCGACTCCACAGGCGCGTCCACCTACCCGCCTGATACGTCGCACCCTCGGTGGTGGAGGTTTCAACCGAAACTTCCACCACCCGCTGGAGGGTCCAGTTGAAACCTCCACCCCGCTGATGACGACCCGGGGTGTTCACGCGACCTCGGCGAGGACGTCGCGGACGACGTGCGCGGCGACTTCGGCGACGTCCACGGGCAGGCCCGGCCTGGCGCGCACCCGGAGTTGAACGGGGTCCAGGCGCGGCAGGTCGCGGCGCTCGACCAGCCCGGCCGGCCGGGTCTTGGTCGAGGGCAGCAGCGTCACGCCGAGGCCGGCGCGGGTAGCGGCGAGCACGCCGGAGAGGTCGGCCGCTTCGCAGACCAGGTCGGGTCCCCTGCCGAGCGCGTCCATCGCCTCGATCGCGTGCCTGCGCAGCGTGCAGGGCTGGTCGAACACGACCATCGGCAGCGGCCGGTCCTCGGGCGGCGGCTGCCAGTCCGGGGCGGAGAACCACTCCAGCCGGAAACGACCCGCGTCGATGCTGCGGGAGCACACGGTGTCGTCGATGAGCAACGCGATGTCGATGCTGCCGCGGTCGACCGAGTCGGCGAGCCGGGCCGTGCGGTCCAGCCGGAAGCGGATCTCGCGGTCCGGGAACGCCGTGCGCATCCCCGAGGCCAGTTCGGGCAGGAGGCGGTCGGCGGCGTGCTCGGTGGAGCCGAACACCAGCGTGCCGCGCCCTTCGGCACCGAGCCTGCGCACCGCCTCGTCGTGGACGTCGAGGATGCGGCGGGCCTCGGCCAGCAGCAGCTCGCCGTCGGCGGTGAACCGGGCATGCCTGCCCTCGCGGACCACGAGCTTGCGGTCCAGCGCGCGTTCGAGCTTGCGCAGGTGCTGGCTGATCGCGGACTGCGTCAGGTACAGCGCCGCCGCTGCCCGGTGGAACCCGCCGCAGTCGGCGACGGCCACCAGGCTGCGCAGCGCGACGACGTCGAGCACTGCACTCATGCCGTCCAGCCTAGACCGATCAGGAAACGCGATCGATCGCGATTGCTTATCGTTGTTGGACGTGGCGGCGCAGGGCCGGAATTCTCTTGAGCATGCACACGTCGCGGTCGATCCCGCTCTCGCTCGCCGCACCGATCGTCTTCTTCTGGGCCAGCGGATATCCGACCGGAGCTCTGGGCGTGGCCGCCGCACCGCCGTTCCTGCTGACCGCCGTGCGCTTGACGCTGGCGGCTGCGGTGCTCACGGCGATCGCGCTGGTGGGCCGGGCGGTCTGGCCGACCGGCGGCAGCCTCGGGCACAGCGCCGCGGCCGGTCTGCTGACGCACGCGATGCAGTTCGGCGGGTGCTACGGCGGCATGGCCGCCGGGGTGCACGCCTCGGTGACGGCCCTGGTGATCTCGATGAACCCGGTGCTCACGGCCGCGCTGGCGGCGGTGCTGCTGCGGGAGCGGCTGAGCCGGTGGCGGCTCCTCGGCCTCGCGCTGGGCGTGCTGGCGGTGCTGGTCACCTTGGGCGGGCAGGTCGCGGCCGAGGGCGAGTGGAACCCGGCGATCCTGCTCACGCTGATCGGCCTGCTGGGCTTCTCGGCGGGCGGGCTCTACCAGCAGCGCTACTGCGGCGGCATCGACCTGCGCTCCGGCGCGGCCGTGCAGACCGCGGCCGCGGCGCTGGTGATCGGGGTGATCGCGCTGTTCGAGCACGGCCACGTCACGCACTGGGCGCAGGCCGGGATCTCCGTGCTGTGGCTGGTGATCACCGGGTCGGTGCTGGGCGTGAGCTGCTACCTGCGGGCGGTGGCGGTCGGCGGCGCGGCCCGGGCGAGCGCCCTGTTCAGCGCCGTACCACCGTTCACCGCCGTGCTCGCCTGGCCGCTGCTCGGCGAAACACCGTCGGTCGCAGTGGTTCTCGGCATCGCATTGGCGACCACGGCGTGCGTCCTCGGCACCCGCACCGAAACCCGCGAACCCGTCCGGACCTGACTCACCCGCGATCAGCCACCACGACCCCGGCCCGACACCGGTGGCTGCCCGATTTCAGTGGAAATCGGAACCCGGGCTTCCACTGAAATCCGGGACGGGTCTGCGACCCGAAGCCCGACGCGGCTACCTGCGCCGCGTCCGAGACGTGGCGTGCGCGAGGTCACGTGGCTCGTCGAATCCGCTCCCAGGCGTCCTGGACGTGCCTGCGCTCGGTCGCCGGTGAGCCGATGGCCAGTCGCAGGAGGGTTCGCCCACCGATCTTGGTGTGGGTGAGGTAGAGGTCGCCCGAGTCGTTGAGCGCGTTCATCACCCGGTGCGTGCGCTCGTTGGCCTCGTCCACCGGGAGGTCCGGGTAGCGCGGCCGGAAGCAGACCAGCGCGAACGGGTGCGGTTCCAGCAGCTCGAAATCGGGGTCCCCGCGCACCCATCCGGCGAACTCCTGGGCCAGCGCGACGGTGTCGCGGATGTGCGCGCGCAGCCCTTCGGCGCCGTACCAGCGCAGCACCGACCACAGCTTCAGCGAGCGGAACCGGCGGCCGAGCGGGACCTGCCAGTCCCGGTAGTCGATCACCTCACCGGATTCGCTGGCCTCGTTGCGCAGGTACTCCGGCAGGATCGACAACGCTTCGATCATCGGAGCCCGGTCGGCCAGCCACAGGGCGCTGCAGTCGAAGTTGGTCAGCAGCCACTTGTGCGGGTTGGTGCAGTAGGAGTCGGCGAACTCGGCGACCCCGTCGTTGATCCAGCGCAGCTCCGGGCACACCGCCGCGACACCGGCGTAAGCGGCGTCGACGTGCAACCAGACGCCGCGCCTCCGGCAGACCTCGCCGATCTCGCGCACGGGGTCGATGGCGGTGGTCGAGGTGGTGCCGATCGTCGCGCACACCATCGTCGGCACCGCACCGGCTTCCACGTCCGCGGCGATGAGCTCGTCGAGGTGGCGCGGGTCCATGCCGAGCGTTTCCGGGTCGGTGTCGACCACCCGCACGTTGTCCGCGCCGATACCGGCCAGCCGCGCCGCCCGCTCCAGCGAGGAGTGGGTGTGCGCCGAGACGTAGAGCGCGTGGCGGCGGGTGATGCCCCTGCGCGCGACGTCCTCACCGGTCCGCTGCAGCGCGGCCAGGCAGGCGACGAGCACGGCGCTGGACGCGGAGTCCTGGATGACCCCGCCGCCGGCCGCGTCGGTGCGGAAATGCGCCGGCAGACCCAGCAGTTCGGCCAGCCAGTCCACGACGACGGTCTCCAGCTCGGTGCAGGCCGGGCTCGTCGCCCACACCATGCCCTGCACGCCGAGACCGCTGGAGAGCAGATCACCGAGGATCGACGGGCCGCTCGAGTTGGCCGGGAAGTAGGCGAAGAAGCCCGGGTGCTGCCAGTGCGTCACACCCGGCAGCAGGATCTCGTCGAGGTCCCGCAGGACCTGGTCGAAGTCCTCGCCCCGTTCCGGAGGATGAGCGGGGAGCGCGTCCCGAACCTCCCCCGGCCCCACCTGCGAGCGCACCGGGAACGACTCGATCCCCGCCCGGTAGTCCGCGATCCAGTCCACGACCTGCTTGCCGACCCGCCGGAACTCCTCCGGCGACATGTCACCACCCACCCGACCACCCTGCCACCCCGCACGCGATCAGCGCAGGAGGTCGATGGCGTCTCTGGGGCAGATTTCGACGCATTCTCCGCAGGACGTGCAGGCTTCTGCGAGGACGTACGGGCGGCCCGGGGCCGGGCGGAGGGCGTGTTCCGGGCAGGTGAGCAGGCACGCGCCGCAGGCGGTGCAGGCGTCGGTGATGGTCAGCGGATCAACGGACATCGCCCGCCATCCAGCGGTAGCCGCGCGGGGTGACCATCCGGCGACCGACCACAGTGGACTGCGAGGAGCCGACGACGACCGTGGTGAACATGTCCACGTCGGCCGGGTCGAACTCGTCGATCGAGGCGCACCAGACCTTCTGGTCCGCGCGGCTGGCCTGGCGGACCGCGCCGACCGGGGTCGTCGCCGGACGGTGCTCGGCGAGGATCTCCAGAGCGCGGCCCAGCTGCCAGTGGCGCTGCACCGAACGCGGGTTGTAGAAGCAGACCACCAGGTCGCCCTCGGCGGCAGCGCGGACCCGGCGCTCGATCATCTCCCACGGGGTGTGCAGGTCGGACAGGCTGATCAGCGCGTGGTCGTGGCCGAGCGGGGCGCCCAGCAGCGCCGACGCCGACAGCGCGGCGGTCACGCCCGGCACGCCGACGACCTCGATGTCCACGTCGGCCTTCTCCAGCGCCGGGCTGGCCATCGCGTACACGCCCGCGTCGCCGGAACCGATCAGCGCGACCGCGCGGCCCTGCTTGGCCAGCTCCACCGCCTCGGCCGCGCGGGCCTCCTCGGCACCCAGGCCGGTGGCGCGCTCCTCGGTGCCGGGCCGCAGCAGGTGCCGGACCTGGTCGAGGTACTGGTCGAGGCCGACGACCACCGACGCGCGGCGCAGCTCGGCGTCGGCGCGCGGCGTGCGCAGGTCGGGGGCACCGGGCCCGATGCCGACGATGGCGAGCCTGCCGCGCGGGCTGATCCGGGCGGCGGCGACGGTGACGTTGTCACCCTTGATCTTGTCCGCGACCAGCTCGACCGGGGCGCCGTAGGCGAGCTCGTCGGCGGCGTGCAGCGCGGAGGCCTCGGCGACGCTGGGCGTGCCGACCTCGCTGCGCACCACCTCGCTCGGGTTGGGCACCTCCACGCCGGCCAGCACCTCGGCCGGGTAGGTCAGCAGGGACAGCTCGTCGCCGCCGTCCTTGGAGTGCCAGAAGCCCAGGTCCTGCACCGCGTCGAGGATGCCGGCCTCGTCGGCCTTGAGGTCGACGCTGGCGAAGGCGCGGATGGCGCGCGGGTCCAGGCCGTGCTCGCTGTCGAGCCTGGCGATGGTCTCGGCGACCGCCGTGCGCGACACACCGCGCGCGGAGCCGACCCCGACGACCAGCGTGCGCGGGACCAGGCGCAGCGTGCGCTCCTCGTCCTCGGTCGGGCGGCGGTCGTCGATCACCACCGTCCACTGCGGGTTCGCGACGTCGGCGCCGACGTTGGGCGGCAGCGCCGGGAGCGGGAAGCCGTGCGGGTTGACCAGCCGGACCGGTTCGCCGTCGAGGATCGCCACGCCGCAGGACGGCAGATCACCGTCGACGGTGGCGTCGAGCTGCTCGACCAGCTCGTCGAGCGCGGTGGTGCCGGTGGAGTCGGTGGCGGTGGTGATCACCGGGGTGCAGCCGAAGAGGTCGGCGACCTGCTCGGCCAGCGCGTTCGCGCCGCCGCCGTGACCTCCGGTCAGGGCGATGGCGAAGCGCTGCGCCTCGTCGACGCTGACGATGCCGGGATCGGTGTGCTTGTCCTGCAGCAGCGGCGCGACCAGTCTGATCGTGGCGCCGCTGGCCAGGAAGAACACGGCGGCGTCGAGGTGGTCCCAGAGGCGTCGGACGGCCGGTCCGATCGGACCGTCGGCGACCAGGGCCTCCGGCCCCAGCCGTCCGGCGAGTTCGGCGGCCGCCCGCCGTCCCGCCGCGGTCACCGCGAACAGACCGATCACTGCTACTCCCCTATTCGTCGTCACATGCCCGGATCGGGTGAAAACACCCTACGACACTCCCGGACGGGCGGTTCTGGTCCGAACCGCCCATGATCAATACCCGTTTCGCCTGGTCACCTCGGCCCGAAACCGCCCGCTGCCGCGCGAGGGATCACGCCTTCTTGCGACCGGAGATGAGGACCACAGGGTTGGCCGCCTCCAGCCGGGAGGAGCCGTCCGGGAGTTCCGCCAAGCGGGAGGCCGCGAGCTGGACGCCCTCGACCTCGTAGCCCGCCGAGCGCAGCGTCTCGCGAGTCGGCCCGACCCGGTCCAGGGCCGCCAGGGCGACCACGACGCGGGTGGCTCCGGCGTGAGCGCAGGCGGTGACGACCTCGTTGCCACCGCCTCCCACGAAGATCGAGTCCGGCTTGGGCAGCTCGCGCAGCGCCTGCGGGGCCTTGCCCTCCTCGATGCGCACGTCAACGCCGTGACCTGCGGCGTTGGTGACCATCCGGACCACTTGGGCCTCGTCGGACTCGATCGCGATGGTCGCCGCGCCCATCCGGGCGCACTCCACCGCCATCGAACCCGACCCGGCGCCGACGTCCCAGACCAGCGTGCCGGGGCGCGGCGCGAGCTTGGCCAGCGCCACCGCGCGCACCTCGGCCTTGGTGATCATGCCGTCGCGGTGCGAGAACTCGTCCTCCGACAGCGCCCAGCCGGTGGCCGGCGGAACCGGCTCCCCGCCGGCGATCCAGCCGCGCGGGGGCACCTCGTCGGCGTCCGCCAGGCACAGCACCACGTTCGGCTCGAACCAGCTGCGCTTGGCCGCGTCCGCCGGGTCGATGGTCACCACCGACTCGTTCGGCCCGCCCAGGTCCTCACCGACGATCATGGTGCGCCGCCAGCCGGCCAGCCCAGACGCGATCTGCGCCGGACCCGACTTCGGCGCGGTCAGCACCGCCACCGCCGGGTGCGCCCGGCACACGTTGATCGCCGCGCCGAGGTCGCGCCCGTGGGCGCTGACCACCACGACGTCGTCCCAGGACCGCCCCGCGCGCGCCATCAGCCGCTGCACGCTGGAGGTCGCGGGCAGCACCGAGCACCGGACGCCGCGCTCGCGCAGCGCGCGCACGGCGCCGAAGAACCCCGGGTCGCCGGAGGCCAGCACCACGCCCTGCTCGTCCCCGGACAGCGCGGACAGCGCGTTCAAAGCCGGTTCCAGAGGACCCAGTTCAAGTCGTTTCGCCTGGTCGGGAGCATGCGCGTCGAGGTGCCGCTTACCTCCCACGACCAGTCGCGCCTGCTCCAGAGCCTCGGCTCCACCCGGCGGCAGCGTTGCCCCGTCGACCCCGATCACCGTGACTGCCACGTCACCCACCTCGCCTCGGTGGCCGCGACCACGTGCTCTCCCTCGAAGTCGACCATGGCGACCCGAACACGCAGCTTGCGACCGCACTCCTCGCTGAACCGCTCCAATACTGCTGCCACCAGCTCGCACAACCGGTGCGCACACGCCGAGAAGCAGTCACCGCGCTGCCACACCTCGTACGCGCGGCGGGCGGTGGCGGCCTCGCTGACCTCGGTCACGTCCTGCTCGCTGCCGCCGAACTCCGCGGTCAGCCGCCCCAGCAGTCCGGTGTCCACCTTGGACCGCGTGTAGTGGGTCATGACGACGCCGGAGGCGAGCTTGGTGAGCTTGCCGATCATGCCGACGAACACGAGCTCGTCCAGCCCGTGCTCCACGGCCCTGCGCACGGCGGCGCCGGTGAAGTCGCCGACCTCGATGAAGGCCACCTCGGGCTCGTCGGGCAGCAGCCGCATCGCGACCCGCTCGGTGCGTCCGCCGGTGGACAGCACGGCCACCCGGCCCTGCTGCGCGGACAGCACCGACACGGCCTGCTCGACGCTGGACCGCCACGAGGCGGTGGAGAAGGGCCGGACGATGCCGGTGGTGCCGAGGATCGAGATGCCGCCGAAGATGCCCAGCCGCCGGTTGGTGGTCTTGTAGGCCATCTTCTCGCCACCGGGCACGGTGATCGTGACGTCCGCGCCGCGCTCGCCGAGCACCTCGCGCACGGCGTCGCCGATCATCTGCCGCGGCACCGGGTTGATCGCCGGGCCACCGACCTCCAGGCCCAGACCCGGCTTGGTGACGGTCCCGACGCCCTCCCCGCCGTGCAGCAGGACCTCGCCGTCCTCGCGAGGCACGACGCTGACCGTCAGCCGGGCACCGTGCGTGACGTCGGGATCGTCGCCCGCGTCCTTGACGACCACGGCGGTCGCCGGTTCGGCGCTGCCGGAGTCGACCTGGAACCGGCGGCGCTTGCCGTCCGGGAAGCCGATGTCCACGGTGGCCGGGAGCTCCCCGGTGACCAGCAGTTCGGCCGCCGCTCGGGCCGCCGCTGCGGAGCAGGCACCGGTGGTGAAACCGGTGCGCAGCGCCTTGGGCCGGACCTTCGCGGTGCGCGGGAGGTCCGGCTCGCGCAGCGGCGGCTGCGGATCACTCTGACTGCTCATCCGGCTTCGCCGCGGGCTTGCGCTTGGCAGACTGCTTGTTCTTCGCCGTGTTCGGCTTGGCCGAGGCCTTGCGCTTGGTCGAGCCGGACTTCGCCGCCCCGGTCGACTTGCGCGTGGTGCCGGTGGTGGCGGTGGCCTGCGCGGTCGTGGTGCTCGACGTGGCCGACTCCTGCTGCGGCGCAACGGGTTCGGGCTCGGCGGGCTCCTCGGTGAACAGCTGCGACTGCGATTCGTCGACCTGCGGGATCGGGATCGAGCGGTTCGCGCCGAAACGCGCTGCGCCGCGCGCGGTCTCCTGCCAGTCGCGCACGGCCCACCACGCCGCGTCGGACTCGCGGAGCTTGGCCGCCTCGGACTCCTTGATCTTGGCGGAGTCGGGCTCCTCGGGCTGCTCGCGCGGCTTCTCGACGCGGCGGACGGAGCGCTCGGCGCGCAGCGCGCGACGGGCTTCCTTGTCGGCCTTGCGGTAGGTGTGGAAGTGGCCCGCGTGGTACAGGTGCGAGCGGGTGCCGCCCGCGGTGAGGCCCTTGCCGATGATGAACAGCGTGTGCCGCCACAGCTTGTGCTTCTTGCAGTCGGCTTCGAGCTCGCCGAGCGTGCTGCGCACCAGCAGTTCGTCCGGCCAGGTCACCTTGTAGGCCACCAGCACCGGCGTGTCGTCCGGGTAACCGCCCGCGCGCAGCTCCTCGACCAGCTGACCGGTCCGCGCGGCGGACAGGAAAAGCGCCATCGTGGTGCCGTGCTTGGCGAACTCGCGCACCTTCTCGCCGTCGGGCATCGGCGTCTTGCCGCCCTCCAGGCGGGTCAGCACCAGCGACTGCGCGACCTCGGGGACGGTCAGCTCGCGGCCGATCGCCGCCGCTGCGGCGGAGAAGGCGGGAACGCCGGGGACGATCTCCACCTCGACGTTCATCCGGACCGCGGCGTCGTACTGCTCCTGGACCGCACCCCACAGCGACGGGTCACCGGAGTGCACGCGCGCGACGTTGAGCTTGTCGCGCTCGGCGCGCCGGTAGATCTCCACCGCGTGCTCGTGGGTGAGCCGGGAGGAGTCGACGAGCTCGGCATCGGAGCGCGCGTGCTCCTGCACGCACTCCGGCGTGACCAGGCTCGCGGCCCAGACCACGATGTCGGCTTCGGCGATTCGCTTGGCGCCGCGGACCGTGATCAGGTCGGCCGCGCCGGGTCCGGCGCCGATGAACGAGATCCGGCCAGTCACCATTGCTCTCCTCTTCCGCCTCGGGGTGGCAGCACTACCACTGTCGACAAGTAAGGCGCATCGTCCACATCGGACACTTCAGCAAGCGGTAGTACCCGCGCATCCGGCGTGCCCAGGTGCTCGGCGTAGACCGAGCGGTCCAGAGCTCCGCAGTCGTCGATCGCATCGCGCAGCTCACCCAGGCGTCGCCCGCCTTTGTAGGCAACGACCGTACCGCGCGCTCGCAACGCCTCCCGCAGCGCGGTGACATCCCGCAGCATGGGAATCACGGTGAGTTGCTCCGAGCCCTCGGTGAGCGCGATGCCCGCGTGCGACGCGGTCGCCTGCATCGCCGTGATGCCGGGCACCGTCACGATCTCGACCTCGGTCAACAGCTCCGCGACGGCCGCTGCCAGATAGCTGAACGTCGAGTACACGGCGGGGTCGCCCAAGGTGGCGAAGACCACCGTGCCGCCCTGATCACGCAGTCGCTTCGCGACGGTCTCGGCCGCGTCGTCCCAGTGCCTGCGGCGCCGCTCCTGCGGTCCGTCGACCGGGTCGGCGAGCGCGAACACCAGCCGCTGCACCCGCTCGTCGGAGCCCAGGTGCGCGCGCACGATGGCCTCCGCGCGGCCCTGCTCGTCGGGCGCGAGGACGGGCACGTACACGGTGTCCGCTTCGCGTATCTCGCGCAGCGCGGCCAGGGTCAGCATTTCCGGATCGCCGGGGCCGACCCCGACACCGACGAGTCTCATCGCAGGCACCTCGTGACGAATCGGGCTACCGAGCCGGGGTTTCCGGCCGGGTGGGTGTGCAGGTAGGAGGCGTGCACCCCGCCGTGGACGAATCCCTCGCGGTGCACCCCGGAAGGCCCGCGCCAGAACCACGCGGGGCTCTCGCCGTGACCGGGTTCGGTTGCGGTGCGGTGGAATTCGTGCCCGCTGATGCGGGCTCCCTCGGCGAACAGCGGGGATTCGGTGGCGGCGACGGCGTCCCGGTATCCCAGGGTCAGCCGCGGCGACATGGCCGCGCGCACCGGCAGCACCCCGCACATGGGTTCGCCGTCGAGCTCCTCGCCGAGGTAGAGCAGCCCACCGCACTCGGCGTGCACCGGGGCTCCACCGCCGGCGAAGGCGCGGATCTCGTTGCGCAGCGCGGTGTTCGCCGACAGCGCGGCGGCGTGCTGCTCCGGGAACCCGCCCGGCAGCACCAGTCCGGCGGTCCGGTCGGGAAGTCGTTCATCGCGAAGCGGGTCGACGAGGGCGACCTCGGCTCCGGCGGCTTCGAGGAGTTCGACGTGCTCGGCGTAGCCGAAGCTGAACGCGTGCCCGCCCGCCACGGCGACCACCGGCCGTCCCTGCGGCTGCACTTCGACACCTGGATCCCAGGCGGCTCCGGGCAGGTCACCGGCGGTGCGGGCGAGCGCGGCGACGGCGTCGAGGTCCACGGACCGCTCGATCACGTCGGTCATCGCCTCCACGGCGCGCAGCGCCTCGGCGCCGTGCTCGACGGCGGTGACCAGTCCCAGGTGCCGGGAGGGGACTTCGAGGTCGTCGGTGCGCGGGATGGCGCCCAGCACCGGTAAGCCCGCGTTGTCGGCCGCGGAGCGCAGCACCTGCTCGTGGCGCGGCGAGCCGACGCGGTTGAGCACCACGCCGGAGACCTTCACCTGCGGCCGGTAGCCGCGAAAGCCGTGCAGCAGCGCGGCGAGGCTGTGGCTCTGCCCCTTGGCGTCGACGACGAGCACGACGGGAGCGTCGATCAGCTGCGCGACGTGCGCGGTGGAGCCGAAGGCCAGTTCCTCGTCGCCGCCGATGCGGCCGTCGAACAGGCCCATCACGCCTTCCACCACGGCGATGTCGGCACCGGCGGATCCGTGGTGCAGCAGCGGCGCGATGCGGTCGGCTCCGACGAGCACGGGGTCGAGGTTGCGCGCGGTCCGCCCGGCGGCGAGCCGGTGGTAGCCGGGATCGATGTAGTCGGGCCCGACCTTGAACGGCGCGACGCGATCGCCGCGTCTGCGCAGCGCACCGAGCAGGCCGGTGACCACGGTGGTCTTGCCCTGCCCCGAACCCGGAGCGGCGAAGACCACCCGATCGAGGTTCACCACTCGATGCCCTTCTGACCCTTCTGCCCGGCGTCCATGGGGTGCTTGACCTTGCCGGTCTCCATCACGAGATCGGCGGCGTCGATCAGCGCCTGCGGCGCGTAGCGGCCGGTGATGATGACGTGCTGGTGGCCCTCGCGCTCGCGCAGCTTGGCGACGACCTCGTCGACGTCGACCCAGCCCCAGTGCAGCGGGTAGGTGAACTCGTCGAGGACGTAGAGGCCGTGGCGCTGCTCGTCGAGGCGGCGGGAGATCTCCTGCCAGCCTTCGAGCGCTGCGGCGGCGTGGTCTTCCTCGGTGCCCTTCTTGCGGGTCCAGGACCAGCCCTCACCCATCTTGTGCCACTCGACGGGACCGCCTTCGCCGGTGTCCTCGTGGACCTTGCCGAGCGCGCGGAACGCCGACTCCTCGCCGACCTTCCACTTGGCGGACTTGACGAACTGGAAGACCCCGATCGACCAGCCCTGGTTCCACCCGCGCAGCGCGAGGCCGAAGGCGGCGGTGGACTTCCCCTTCATCTCACCGGTGTGCACGACGACCAGCGGCCGGTTGCGGCGCTGGCGGGTCGTGAGTCCATCAGCTGGCACGGAAGAAGGCTGTCCCTGAGGCATGCACCGACCCTAAGAGGTTGCTAACAGTGACCTGCGTGGCGGTGCAGGTAGCGGAACCTCACACGCCCTCTGGCTCCGGGATCCGCGACTGATGCATGCCAATGCACGGCGCTGCGGCTGTCCTCCCCAGAGGGCGTGTGAGAACCCGCGGCGGTGCAAGTTGCCCAGGTGGCCGAAATGCGAAGGTCCCAGGGCACGGCCCCGCATGAGGTGGGCAACTTCACCGCTGCGACCGGCGTTCGACGCGTGAAGATGGACGAGCGTCCCAGAACTAGGAGCCGCCGCATGCCCACCAGACCGCCTCTGGTGCTCTCCGCAGCCTCGTTCATCAGCAGTTTCGACCGGTTCGCCGTGACCCCGATGCTGGTGCTGATCGCGCTGAGCATGCACGTCCCGATCGCCTCGGCGGTCACGGTCGCCAGCGGCTACTTCCTGGCCTACGGACTCTCGCAACCGCTGTGGGGAATCCTCTCGGACCGCTTCGGCCGGATCCCGATCATGCGCGCCACCTTGCTGGCGGCGGCTGCCACGGGCCTGATCTCGACGTTCGCGCCGTCGCTGCCGGTGCTGATCGCGGCGCGCGTCCTGGCGGGTGCGTTCATGGGCGCGGTGGTCCCCACGACGCTGACCTACGTCGGCGACACGGTCTCCCAGCAGAAGCGCCAGAGCGCGTTGTCGGACCTGATGGCGGCCCAGGCGGTGGGCACCGCCATGGCGACGGCGGTCGGCGGCGTGCTGGCCCACTGGCTGGACTGGCGCGTGGTCTTCGCGGTCCCTGCCCTGTGCGCGGCGGTCTGCGCGCTGCTGCTGCGCGGCCTCCCGGAACCCGACCGCGCGGCGGTGTCGGGCGGGGTGGGTTCCCACATCGGCGGAGTCCTGCGCAACCGCTGGGCGCTGCTGGTGTTCGGCCTGGTCTTCGTGGAGGGCGCGGTGCTGCTGGGCACCATGACCTTCTTGGCGTCGGCGCTGGTCAACGAGGGCTTGGACGTCGCTGTGGCGGGCTTGGCCACGGGTGCCTACGGCGTGGGCGTGCTGGTGTTCTCCCGGGTCGTCAAGGCCATCAACTCCCGGGTCCCGGTCCCCCGCTTGATCGCCATCGGCGGCACGCAGATGATCGTCGGCTATGCCCTGGTCTCCGTGGACACCAACCTCGCCACGGTGATCATCACGGCCCTCCTGCTGGGCGGAGGCTGGTCCTTCATGCACTCCTCCCTGCAAGCCTGGGCCACCTCGGTCGCCCCGGAAGCACGAGGAACGGCCGTGGCCCTCTTCGCCTGCGCCCTGTTCCTGGGCAGCGCAGCGGCCTCCGCAGCAGCAGGCCCCCTAGCAGACCACGGCAACTACACGATCCTGTTCACCACAGCAGGAGCAACAGCAATCCCCCTGGTAGCCACAGCCACCTACGCAAGACACCGCTACCACCAAAAACAACCAACCCCAGCATGAACCGTCAGGCAAGCACCGAAGGTGCTTTCTCCTTCACCACCTGAGCAGCTGGCACCGCCGGGGGTTCTGAGCGGTGCTGTGGCGAGCACGCCGCGACGCCGTGTATTGGCATACATCAGGAGTGGCGCGCGGAGTCCACAGCGCCGCTCAGGTTCCCCCACCCGCACCGCTGAGCAACTCAGCCACGGAAGACAAAAAGAAAGAGCCCCGCGCTCAACCGGCCTGGGGGTCGCTGGGAGCGCGGGGCACTTTGGAGGTCCACCCCTGGGGGTCAGGTGGACTGGCGGTCACCGTACCAATCCGACCGTTGGGTCGGTACTCACAGGGTTGAATCTCGTAACCAAAACGAGACTAAGCGGCCAACCCGCTGTCACCGCTGACGGCGCGCACGACTCCGGCGACGTGTTCGGCGGAGAGCTCTTCGAGCCGCAGGCTGGGTCCGCCCAGGGCTGCGGCCACCTGGTTCGCCAGTCCGAGCTTGACGGGACCGTTCTCGCAGTCGACCACCACGGAGGCGGTTCCGGTGCCCGCGAGCACGCGTGCGGCGCGCAGGGCGTCGTCGACGGCCTGCTTGCTGCCGGTGGCTCCTCGGACGCCGACGGTGGCCTTGCCGTCGGTGAGCAGCACGACGAGCGGCCGGCGCTGCGGGTCGCGGGTGCTCTCGGTCTGGATGACGTGCTGGGCGCGCAGCAGTCCGTCGGCGAGCGGGGTGCGTCCGCCGGTGCGCATCCGGCGGAGCCGGGCGGCGGCGATGTCGACCGACGAGGTGGGCGGCAGGGCGACTTCGGCCTGGTCGCCGCGGAAGGTGATCACGCCGACCTTGTCCCGCCGCTGGTAGGCGTCGCGCAGCAGGGACAGGACGGCGCCGCTGACGGCGGTCATCCGGTCGCGGGCGGCCATCGAGCCGGAGGCGTCGACGGCGAAGAGCACGAGGTTGCCCTCACGGCCTTCGCGCAGGGATCGGCGGACGTCGTCGGGGCGCAGGACGAGGCCGGGTCCGCTGCGTCCGCGCGCGGCTTGGTGGGGCGCGGCCGCGGCGAGGGTGGCGGTGACGTGCAGTCCGTGCCCGTCGACGGTCGTGGCGCGGGTGGTGCGCCCGCTGCGGGAGCGGGCGCGAGACCGGCGGCCGGGTGCGCCTTCGCCGAGTCCGGGCACTTCCAGCAACCGGGCGCGGAACGACTGCCCGGCGCCGACGGGGGCGCGTTCGGAGTCGCCGCCACCGGGCTGCTGGTCCTGCTCCTCGCCGCCACCGCCTCCGGTGGGGCCGGTGGGCTCGTCCTGGGGTTCGCCGCCTCCGCCGGGACCGCCGTCGGGTCCTCCGTCGGGGTCGTCGTCGGGGTCTTCCGGCGGCTGGTCCTCGGCCTGCTCGGCCGCGTCGGAGAGGGCCTGCTGCAGCTGGTCCTCGGCCATGCCGGGTTCGTCGAACGGGTCGCGGCGGCGCCGGTGCGGCAGGGCGAGGCGGGCGGCGGCTTCGACGTCCTCCTCGGTGACGGCGTCGGCGCCGCGCCAGGCGGCGTGGGCGATGGCGGTGCGCGCCAGCACCAGGTCGGCGCGCATGCCGTCGACGTCGAAGGCCGCGCACAGCGCGGAGATCCGGCGGAGTTCGGAGTCGGGCAGCACGACGTCCTCGACGCGGGCGCGGGCGGCGCGGATGTGCTCGGCGAGTTCGGCGTCGGCGTCGGCCCAGTGGGCGGCGAACCCGGCGGGGTCGGCTTCGAAGGCGAGCCGGCGGCGGACGACCTCGGTGCGGGTGCCGACCTCGCGGGAGGCCGCGACCTGCACGGTGAGCCCGAAGCGGTCGAGCAGCTGCGGCCGGAGCTCACCCTCTTCCGGGTTCATGGTGCCGACCAGCAGGAACGACGAGGCGTGCGAGACGGACACGCCGTCGCGCTCGACGTGGGCGCGGCCCATGGCGGCGGCGTCGAGCAGCAGGTCCACGAGGTGGTCGTGCAGCAGGTTGACCTCGTCGACGTAGAGCACGCCGCGGTGCGCTCCGGCGAGCAGGCCGGGCTGGAAGGCGCGGACGCCTTCGGTCAGGGCGCGTTCGAGGTCGAGCGAGCCGATGAGCCGGTCCTCGGTGGCACCGACGGGCAGTTCGACGAGCTGCGCGGGCCGCCGGGTGGCGGTGTCGCCGTGCGGCGCGTCGGGGCACTGCGGGTCGGGCGCGGTGGGGTCGCAGCCGAAGCGGCAGCCGTCGACGACGTCCAGCGCCGGCAGCAGCGAGGCGAGGGCGCGCACGACGGTCGACTTGGCCGTGCCCTTCTCGCCGCGCACCAGAACACCGCCGATGCGCGGGTGCACCGCGTTGAGCAGCAGCGCGAGCCGCAGGTCGTCGTGGCCGACCACGGCGGAGAAGGGGAAGCGAGGGGCAGCGGACATGCCGGTGTGGTTCCTTCCTCGGGGTGCGGACGCCCCGCTGTCGGGAACAAGGGGCCGCAGTGTCCTGACTCCCGGATCGTCACGTCCCTCCGGCCTTCCCAGGTCACCCCGGTGGCTCGCGCGGGAGGTCCGCTCCCCGGTCACAGTGGCGCCGACCGTGCCGGACTCGCACCGGCTTCCTGCCAACACCCCTTGCAAACGGATTCACCGACATCGTCCCAGACGTCGATCAAGCGCCCAACCTTCCGGCGCCCCAACTCACAGTTCGGAGTTGGGGGTGGTTGCTTTGCTTGGCGGTGCCAGCAGCAGAACCTGAGCGGCTCCGTGCACTCCGTGCGCCACTCCTGATGTATAGCCAATACACGGCGTCGCGGCGTACTCGCCACGAAGCCGCTGGAGAACCCGCGGCGGTGCCAGCTGAGTCCCACGCCTAAAACGGACACCGCATCCCTGAAGGCACCTCAGCGTCCGGCGGTCACGCCCGCGCGGCGGGGTTCGCGGCGCATGTCGACGTGCGGAATGCCGTCTTCGAGGTATTCGTCCCCGGTCTCGACGAAGCCGAAGGAGGCGTAGAAGTCCTTGGCGTAGGTCTGGGCGGACAGCACGGCGGGCGAGTTCTGCACCTCGGCGACGGCGGCGCGCATCAGCTTGCGGCCGATGCCCAGGCCGCGGGCGCTCTGGGAGGTGCAGACGCGGCCGATGCGGTAGGTGCCGTCGGGGTCTTCCAGCAGCCGCAGGTATCCGAGCACGTAGTCGTCGGCGGAGTCGACCCAGAAGTGGCGGGTGGAGTCCTCCAGGTCGCGCCCGTCGAGCTCGGGGTAGGGGCACTCCTGCTCGACGACGAAGACGTCGACCCGCAGCCGCAGCATCCGGTAGAAGTCGGAGGCGTCGAGGTCTGCGGTGTAGGCGCGTTGCACGGCGGTCGCGAGCGGCTGAAGGGTCACCCTTACCTGGATATCACAGGACTTCCCGGTTTCCCGCACTCGCCAGCGGCGGGAGTTGTGCAGACCACTCGCCCGCCGCTCACAACGGGTAGTTCGACAGCCTGGTGTAGACGCCGGGCGTGCCGGGACGACCGCAACCGGTGCCGTAGGACACCACGCCGATGAGCCGCCCGCCCGCGACGATCGGCCCGCCGGAGTCGCCGGCGCAGGCGTCGCGCCCGCCTTCGGGGTATCCGGCGCAGAACATGCTGCGCGGGTCGTAGTTCGGGTAGGCCGAGCGGCAGGCCTCGTCGGCGGCGACGGGCACCTCGACGGAGCGCAGGCTGTCCGAGTTGGGGCCGTTCTCGCTGGTCCGGCCCCATCCGTAGACGCGGGCCATGGCACCCGGTTCGTACGGCGCGGTCTCACCGGGCGCGACCACGGGGAGCGGGCGCTGCGGCAGCGGTGCGCTGAGCTTGAGCACGGCGAGGTCGTCGCCGGTGGTGAAGTCCTCGTAGCCCGGGTGCACCCACACGTCGTCGACCTCGGCTTCGCTGCCCTGCGAGCTGCGCAGGTCGGTCCGCCCGGCGATCACGCGGACGTCCTCGGGCGAGCGCTCGGCCCCGGTGAGCGGATCGTGCGCGCAGTGCGCTGCGGTGACGACCTCACCCGCGCGGATCAGGGTGCCGCCGCAGAACTGGTTGCCGTACCGGTCGGTCAGCGCGACCACCCAGGGCGCGTCGTCGGTGGTGCTGCCCGAGCCGCCGAGGATCCGGGACTGCGGCTGGTCGTCTCCGGTGATCGCCGGGTCCGCGTGGGCGGCGGGGCTCGCGCCCGCCAGGGCGGTGACCGCTCCGGCGATGGCGAGCGCGCGCAGCGCACGGGTCTTGTCGGCGGATCCCTGTTCGTCGCGGCCCAAAGTCGGTGCCTCCAGCTGTCGCGGTCATCGGCGGAGCGGACACACCGTAATCGCACGCACACCGAAACATCACGAGTCGCAACTCACAGTTTCGCCGGAAAATATTTCGTTAAACTCGACTCCGGAAGCAAATCCTTTCGCGAATGTCGCCGTTGGCAGTCGCACCTCCATCCCAGGGCATCGCGGAACCGGGGTACCTCCACCACCGGCACCCGCCGATCTCACCTGACCGGATGACGAGAAGAACCTGATCAAGCGATGTGGCAGTGCGTGCTGCCCGAAGTGGAGAGGAAATCGCCGTGCTCCTGGACACGACGCCGTTGCCCGCCTTCCTGCTGGCGAGCGCGGTCGTGATCATCACACCGGGAGTGGACGTCTTCCTGCTGCTGCGCACGTCGCTGAACCACGGCCGCAAGGCGGGACTGCTGGCGCTGGCCGGAATCCACACCGCCAGCGCGCTGCAGGTCGCGCTGGTCATCTCCGGGCTGGGCGCGCTGATCACCCAGGCGCCGGGCGTGCTCGTGGCGCTGAAGTGGGTGGGCGCGGCCTACCTGCTCTACCTCGCGGCCACCATCGTGCGCGGGTACTGGCTGACCAGGCGCGAGTCCGGCTCGCTGGACGTTCCGCCGCCGGATGACACCAACCCCTACCTGCGCGGCCTGCTCAGCAACCTGACCAACCCGAAGATGCTGCTGTTCAGCCTCGCGTTCCTGCCGCAGTTCGTCGGTGCGTCCACGCAGCCGGCGCTCCAGCTGGTCGCGCTGGGCGTGTTGTTCCTGGTGCTGGCGGCGATCTGGGAGGTCACCATCGTGCTAGCCGCCGCCGGGATCGCCGACCGGCTAAAGAACCCCCGAGTCTCGAAGTCGCTGGACGCGTTGAGCGCGACGGCTTTCGTGACCATCTCGATCGGTCTCGTCGCGAGCTGACAGCAGGGTCAGCAGCGCCAACCCGGCCAGCACGAGCAGCACCACCGGCACCGCGACCACATCCGAGAGCAGGCTGATCACGAACGGCGTGCAGAACCCCAGGTAGGCCAGCACCCACATGATCGCGGTCAACCCTGCCAGCTCGGACGGTCCGGCGATGCGGCCCACCATGGTCAGGCAGTAGGTCGAGACGAAGCCGTAGCCGGTGCCCAGCGTCAGCGCGGCGAGCAGGCCCAGCCACGGCTGCGCCTGCCACGCCGCGACGGCGGCCAGCACGAGCCCGGCGGCGATGGCCAGCAACCCGAACACGGCCGTCGCCCGCACCCCGCGCCGGGCGATCCGGCGAGCCCAGGGCTGCACGACCGCGCCGAAACCGGGCGCGCACAGCGTCGACACCCCCGCGTAGAGCACCTCGTAGCCGGGCGCGTGGACGGTGACCTGGGCGGGGAGCACGGCGAAGCCGACCGTGGGGCACAGGAAGATCCACGGCGCGACCGGCGCCACCCGGCGCAGGAACCGCGGATCGCGCACTCCCCTGCCGCGCGGTGCTCCGGCCGCCGGCTCGACGCGCGTCTCCGGGCAGCGCAACGCCAGCGGCAGCGTCACCGCGCACAGGACCAAGTGCGGAACGTAGGCGCTGACCAGCGGGAACGGCCCCCAGGTCGCGACCAGCGCGGACACCAAGCCGCTGACGCTGAAACCGGCCGCCAGCAGCACACCCGCCCTGCGCGCACCGGCGCCGTCCTCGGTCGCGGTCCCGAACGGCGGGTGCGACAGGTCGCGCACCCAGGCGCTCCCCGCGGCGAGCACGGCACCGGTGCTCACCCCGACGACCAGCCGCCCGACGATCAGCCACGGCACCACGTGCGCCCCGAGCATCAGCGCCACCGTGGCCAGCGCGCTGAGCACGATCGCCCAGATCACCACCGGCTTGCGCCCGCGCCGATCGGCCAGCGGACCCCCGAACAACAAGCCGGGCACCAGCCCGACGACGTAGAGCGCCAGCAACCCGGTCGCCGCCGACGGGCTCAGCCCCAGCTCACCCCGGTAAGCCCCCAGCAGCGGCGAGAACTGGTTCGCACCCCACCCGGCCACCATCAACAGCAGAGCAGCCGGCACCCACACGTTTCGCACACCTAACGTTCTACGCGCAGCCCCCACCCCAAACACCAACCGTTCGGATTTCCCGAACAGCTTCAGCTCCGCAAGCGCTCGAAGGCCACCGCGAAGCGCTGAAGCTCCTCATCGAGGACCCGGTCGATCCGTTGCACCTAGTCCACGCTCTGCGGTGGACCGCCCGTTCGTCCGCGTTCCACGATCGGTTCACCTTCACAGGCCTCTTCCTTCTCGCGGTCCTCGAAACTCACTGTTCGTCCATTCCTTCCGCTCTCGCTATCGCCGAAATGGGGCGCTGATCAGAGCAGTTCTAAGCTCCACAAGTGATCACCACATCACCCGGCAGCCTTAAGGCATTCGCCGACGAATCGTTCCGCGAGGCAGGACTCGGAGGCTTCTACGTCTTGGCTGCGGCGATCTTCGAGCCTGATTCCGAAGATGCGGCCCGCGATGCCATGCGGGATTTGCAGGGCAAGCGCGCACCGCTGAAGCTGCACTGGAACGAGATGAATCAACAGCTGCGTCGTAACGCAGTAAAAGCCATCGCTGATCTCGACGGGTTCTACGTGGTGGCGATCGGCTCACCCGTACCGACGCGGCGGCAGGAACGGGCACGTGCCGCGTGTCTGGTCCAGCTCACGTTCGAACTTCACGGCCTGGGTGTGACTGATCTGTGCATGGAATCGCGTACCCCTGAACTGAACCAACGCGATGTCAACACCGTCCGCGGCGCCCGATTCTGCCTGCCAAAAGGGACGATATTCCGCATCGATCATCTTCCGGGGAAGCAGGAAGCGCTGCTGTGGACCGCTGACATCGCCGCCGGAGCCGTTCGTGCTCAGCATGAGGGGCGTGCGGATTACCAGCCGCTACTGGGCGACATCCTCCATGAAGTAGATGTCACGACCGACTGCTGACTCACCTCACCCTGACATGCGTAAGGCCAGGGTCCCGGTCTACCCCGGGTGCACCTGGCCCTGCGACTCGCCCGACACCCACGATGCCGGACTCCTGCGAAAAGCTTAACGCGCTTTGCCGCGCTCTTCCATGACACGATCGACTTACCACGCGTTGGCGAGCATGTGTCGTTATGCGCGCCTCTTTCGCTGGTTTCGGAGTTGCTCGGGTTCTACCTTGCCCGCATGGAGTTGCGGCGGTTGGAGACGTTGCTGGTGGTGGCCGAGGAGGGGCACTTCGGCCGGGCCGCCGAGCGGTTGTTCCTGGCCAAGGCGACCGTGACCGAGCACGTCAAGCAGCTGGAGCAGGACTTCGGGACGCCGCTGCTGGACCGCAACCCGGTGCGTCTGACCCCCGCGGGACATCGGCTCGCGCGGCACGCCCGCGCGCTGCTCGCCGCCGCCGACCTCGCCCGCGCGGACGTCGCCGAAGCCGCATCGGCCGAACCCGGGACGCTGCGGGTCGGGGTCATGGGGCACGGCTCGGCGGAGCTGACGCCCGCGATCGCGCACGCGTTCCGGATGGCCCACCCCGAGATCGACCTCCGGCTGGTGCCGCTGGACTTCACCGAGCACGTGTCCGCGCTGCTGGAGCACCGCGTGGACGTGGCCTTCGTGCGCCCGGCACCGGTGGACGAGCGCGTCGAGGTCGACGTGCTGACGACCGAGCGGCGCATCGTGGTGGTCTCGGCCCGCTGGGAGCTGGCCGACGCACCCGAGGTGCGGCTGGCCGATGTGCTCGACCTGCCGTTCATCCGGCTTCCCGAGCGCACGCCGCGCCCGTTCACCGACTACCTGTACTTCACCGCGGCGCGGGGCGGTGAGGCCCCGCGCCGCGGCCAGGACGACGCGGTCAACCCGCACGAGGTGCTCGCCACGGCGGCCGCCGGACGGGGTGCGGGTTCGGCGCTGGAGTCCTTCGAGCGCTTCTACCCGTGGCCCGGAACCCGGTGCGTTCCGGTGGCGGACGCGCCGTGGGAGCACAGCGTGCTGGTCAGCCGCGCCGGTGACGAAGATCCGCAAGTGCGCGCCTTCCGGACCCTGGCCACCGGACTCGCCCGCGAACTCGGCCCCGGGCTGCGGCTGACCCCGGCGTGATCGGTGCTGCCCCGTGATCAGTGCTGCGCCGTGAGCTGGGCCCGGATGTCGGCCTCATACGCGGCGGTGCGGGTGTAGACGCCCGGGTTGCCCGGCCTCGCGCAGCCGTTGCCGGTGGAGACGATGCCGACGAGCTTGCCGTCGACCACCAGCGGCCCGCCGGAGTCGCCCTGGCAGCTGTCGATGCCGCCCTCGGGGTATCCGGCGCAGACCATCGCCTGCGGGTCGTACTGGTTGTACGCCCGCTTGCAGTCGGCGTCGGAGGTCAGCGGGACCTCGGCCTTCTGCAGGGTGTCCGAGGCCTCGCCGCCCTCCGAGGTGGCGCCCCAGCCGAGCACGGTCGCCATCCGGCCCGCCTCGTAGGAGGCGGTGTCGGCCGGTGTGGCCACCGGCAGCGGGGCCTGCGGGAGCTGCTGCTCGAGGGTCAGCACCGCCACGTCGGACCCGGTGTTGGCGTCCTGGTAGTTAGGGTGGACCCAGATGCCGGAAACCGGGACCTCGACGCCGTCGGTGGACGACTTGCTCTCCCGTCCTGCCACCACCCGCACCGATGCGGGTCGCTCGCCCTTGACGCAGTGCGCCGCCGTGATGACCTTGTTCGCCGCGCCGATGGTGCCGCCGCAGAACTGGTTGCCCTGGTCATCGGCCAGGTAGACCACCCACGGGTGGTCGGCGATCGCAGCCGCCTGTCCCCCGACGATCGGTGGCGCAGCGGTCCCCTGCTCGCCGGCGTTGGCCGAGGTGGCCAGCAGACCACCGATCAGGCTCATCGCCGCCAGCGTCCCGGCCGCCGCCCGCATCCCGAGTTTGTTCTCCGCCATGGTTCGTCTCCTCCCCCGGAGCCTCCCGGCGGCCGTCCGACCGCCGCTCCGGCTCGTCCAAAGTGTCCACGAGTAAGAGGAAACGAACCCTCTGTCAGATACACCTCGGCCAGGAGCTCAACACGAACGAGTGGAATTTCAAGCCACTTTCCACTCGGACGGCCCAACGTTCTGGTCCACTGTGGATGGACAAGGGGAGGTACGTTCCACCCGGGACCGGCGCGTCCGGTCCCGGGTGGCCGATCAATCTTCCAGCTGGCCTTCCAGCTCCAGGTAGACCGACCGCAGATCGTCGAGGACCTGCTCGTCCGGTTCGGCCCACAGGCCGCGGTCAGCGGCTTCCAGCAGCCGCTCGGTCATGCCTCGCAGCGCCCACGGGTTGGAGTTGCGCAGGAACTGCTGCACCTGCTCGTCGAAAACGTAGGACTCCGCCAGCTTCGCGTACATCCAGTCGTCGACGACCCCGGCCGTGGCGTCGAACCCGAACAGGTAGTCCACCGTGGCCGCGAGCTCGAAGGCGCCCTTGTACCCGTGCCGCTGCATCGCCGAGATCCACTTCGGGTTGATCACCCGAGCCCGGAAGACCCGCTTGGTCTCCTCGCCCAGCGTGCGGGTCTTGACCGCGTGCGGCACCGCCGAGTCACCCACGTAGGCGGCGGGGCTCTGGCCGGACAGCGAGCGCACCATGGCGACCATGCCGCCGTGGTACTGGAAGTAGTCGTCGGAGTCGGCGATGTCGTGCTCGCGGGTGTCGACGTTCTTGGCCGCCACCTGGATGCGCTTGAAGGCCGTCTCCATGTCGCCGCGCGCCTCGCGACCGTCGAGCCCCCGGCCGTAGGCGTAGCCGCCCCAGGTCGCGTAGACCTCGGCGAGGTCGGCGTCGCTGCGCCAGTTGCGGGCGTCGATCAGCGGCAGCAGCCCGGCACCGTAGGCGCCCGGCTTCGACCCGAAGATGCGGGTCGAGGCCCGGCGGTCGTCGCCGTGCTCGTCGACGTCGGCGCGGTAGTGGGCGGCGACGTAGTTGTCCTCGTCGGGCTCGTCGAGCTTGGCCACGGTCTGCACCGCGTCGTCGATCAGCGTGACGACGTGCGGGAACGCGTCGCGGAAGAACCCGGAGATGCGCACCACCACATCGATGCGCGGCCGGCCCAGCTCGGCGACCGGCACCACCTCGAAGCCGGTGACCCGCCGCGAGGCGTCGTCCCACTTCGGGCGGCAGCCCAGCAGCCAGAGGATCTCGGCGATGTCATCGCCCTGCGTCCGCATCGCCGAGGTGCCCCACACCGTCAGACCGACCGAGCGCGGGTTCTCACCGGTGTCGGCGACGTGCCGGGTGATCAGCGAATCGGCGAGCGCGGAGCCGACGTCGAAGGCGTTGCGCGACGGGATGGCCTTGGGGTCCACCGAGTAGAAGTTGCGGCCGGTGGGCAGCACCGAGATCAAACCGCGGGTCGGCGACCCGGACGGTCCGGCGGGCACGAAACCACCGTTGAGCGCGTGCAGCACGTGCTCGACCTCTTCGGTGGTGCGGGCCAGACGCGGCACCAGCTCGACGCAGGCGAACCGCAGCACCCGCACGACCTCGGCGACACCGGTGCCGATCACGTCGGTGACGACCTGCTCGGCGCGCTCGGAGTCCCAGCCGGTGTCGGCCAGCGCCTGGATCAGCTTGCGCGCCAACGATTCCACCAGGTCCACCGCGTCCGACGCCGATGCCGACGGCCCCTCGACGAGCTCGGTCAGCGCGGCCGGGACGTCCGCGCGGGCACCGGGCTCGGCCAGCAGCGCCTGCTCGTCGAGTCCGAAGTGGTCCGACAGCGCCGAGCGCAGGCCGGGCAGCGCGCCGACCTTGCCGCCGAAGACCTGCTTGGCGCGCAGGATCGCCAGCACGTCGTTGACCAGCTCCTCGTCGCGCGGCGCGCGGCCGAGGATGTGCAGGCCGTCGCGGATCTGCACGTCCTTGATCTCGCACAGGTAGCCGTCGATGTGCATCACGAAGTCGTCGAAGGACTCCGCGTCCGGCTGGCCCTCCTGGTGCAGGTCGTGGTGCAGCTCGGCCTGGGTGACCAGCTCCCAGATCTGGTTGCGCAGCGCCGGCTTCTTCTCCGGGTCCAGGTCGGTGACCAGCGCGTACTCGTCGAGCAGCTGCTCCAGCTTGGCGATGTCGCCGTAGGCGTCGGCGCGGGCCATCGGCGGGATCATGTGGTCCACCACGGTCGCGTGCCCGCGCCGCTTGGCCTGGGTGCCCTCACCCGGGTCGTTGACGATGAACGGGTACACGAACGGCATGTCGCCCAGCACCGCGTCCGGCGCGCAGTCCGCCGCCAGCCCCAGGCCCTTGCCCGGCAGCCATTCCAGGGTGCCGTGCTTGCCCAGGTGGATCACCGCGTGCGCGCCGAACTCCTCGGCCAGCCAGCGGTAGGCCGCCAGGTACTGGTGCGAGGGCGGCAGGTCCGGGTCGTGGTAGATCGCGATCGGGTTCTCGCCGAAACCGCGCGGCGGCTGGATCAGGATCACCACGTTGCCGAAGCGCAGCGCGGCGACGTAGAGGCAGCCCTCGTCGTCGACGTAGAGGCTGCCGGGCGGGGCACCCCAGTGCTCGGTCATCGACGCCCGCAGCTCTTCGGGCAACGCGTCGAACCACTCGCGGTAGCGGGTCGTCGGGACGCGGATCGCGGCGGCGGACATCTGCTCCTCGGTCAGCCACTCCACGTCGTGGCCACCTGCGGAGATCAGGCGGTGGATCAGGGTGTCGCCGTCCAGGCCGGTCACGTCCAGGCCGCCGAGGTCGTAGCCGGCGTCCTCCAGCGCGCTCAGCAGCACGACCGCCGAGGCGGGGGTGTCCAGGCCGACGGCGTTGCCGACGCGGGAGTGCTTGGTCGGGTAGGAGGACAGCACCACGCCGAGGCGCTTGGCGGAGTTGTCCACGTGGCGCAGCCGCGCCAGCGACACGGCGGTGGAGGCCACGCGGGCCGCGCGCTCGGGGTCGGCGACGTAGACCGGGATGCCCTCCGGGCCCTCCTCCTTGAAGGAGAACGGCACGCTGATCAACCGGCCGTCGAACTCCGGCACGGCGACCTGCATGGCGGCGTCCATCGGCGACAGCGCCGCGTCGCTGTCGGACCACACCGCGCGGCTGGTGGTCAGGCACAGGCCCTGCAGCACCGGGATGTCGAGCTCGGCCAGCGCACCGGCGTCCCAGGAGTCCTCGTCACCGCCCGCGCTGGCGTCGGCGGCGACCGCACCGCCCGCGGCGAGCACGGTGGCGATCAGCGCGTCGCACCCGCCCAGCAGTTCGCGCAGACCGGCGGCGTCGGACAGGCCGCGCAGCGAGCCGCAGAACACCGGCACCACGTTGGCGCCAGCGGATTCGACCTGGTCGGCGAGGGTGTCGACGAAGGCGGTGTTGCCCGCCAGCGCGTGCGCCCGGTAGAAGACGACGCCGATCGTCGGGCGCGACGGGTCGTGCTCGCGCTCGCCGTGCAGGCCGAACTCCGGCATCGACTGCGGTTCGGTGAACCCGGTGCCGGTCAGCAGCACCGTGTCGGACAGGAAGTGGGCGAGCTGGGCGAGGTTGTCCGGGCCGCCTTCGACCAGGTAGGCCAGGGCCTGGGTGGACACACCGGCGGGCACCGTGGACAGCGTCATCAGCTCGGCGTCCGGGGTGGCCTCGCCACCCAGCGCCACGGTCGGCAGACCCGACGCCAGCACCGCGTCCAGGCCCTCCTCCCAGGCGCGGCGGCCGCCCAGCAGCCGGACCACGACGACGTCAACGCCGTCGAGCAGCGCCGGAACGTCCTCGGCGGTTACGCGGGAGGGGTTGGCGACGCGGTAGTCGGCCTCGGCGGCACGAGCGGCCAGCAGGTCGGTGTCCGCAGTGGACAGCAGCAGAACTCGGGCGTCGCGGGCAGGCTCGCTCACGGTGATCCTCTCTCGGGGTGCGCGCCCCGGCGGGGGTCACGGCGGCAGGAGTTCCTGGCTCCCGGATCCTCGCGGTGCCCCGCCTCCCAGCCCTGCGCAGGCCGTGGCTGTCGGGATCCGCTCCCCGGTCACAGTGGCGCGACCGCCCCGGCCTCACACCGGGTTCCTCCACGTCACCGCCGTACTGGCGCAGCCATCCTATCGACCCCGCGATCACCCACCACCCCACCGACGATTTCGCGAGAAAGATCTCGTTCCCCGCGATCGTCAGGCAAGCACCGAAGGTGCTTTCTCCTTGCCCCACCCTCGCAACCGGCACCGCCGGGGGTTCTGAGCGGTGCTGTGGCGAGCACGCCGCGACGCCGTGTATTGGACATACATCAGGAGTGGCGCGCGGAGTCCACGAAGCCGCTCAGGTTCCCCCACCCGCACCGCCGAGCAAGATGAGTTGATTCGGGCCTCAGTACCCGGCGGCGACGTCGACCAGGCCGAGTAGCGGTTGTCCCGCGATGTGGCGGCGGACGTTCTCCTCGACCCTGCGTGCCAGGGCCGGCATCTGCAGCGACGGCGGGTTGGCCGTGTGCGGGGAGATCAGCGCGCGCGGGTGGGTGAACAGCGGGTGCCCTTCGGGCAGGGGTTCCGGGTCGGTGACGTCGAGGGCGGCACCGCCGATCCGGCCCGCGTCCAGGGCTTCGACGAGCGCTTCGGTGTCGACCAGCGAACCGCGCGCGATGTTGATCAGCCACGCGTCGGACTTCATCGCCCGCAACGCGGCGGCGTCGATGAGCTTCGAGGTCGCCGAGGTCGCCGGAGCCGCCACCACCACGAAGTCCGACTCCGCGAGCAGCTCGCGCACCCCGTCGGCGTCCTCGGACGGCCAGGTCCGCTCGGCGCCCAGCACCGGCTTGCCGGAGCGGTTCACCGCCAGCACCCGGACGCCGAAGGGGCGCAGCATCTCGATCAGCGCCTTGCCGATCCCACCGGCGCCGATGATGCCGACGGTCGATCCGGCGAGGCTGCGCATGCCCTCGGGGCGCTGCCACGTGGTGGCCCGCGCCATCGCGGCCAGCTGCCGCGCACCGGCGAGCATGAGGCCGAGGGTGTGCTCGGCGACGGTCTGCGCGAACGTGCCCGCGGCCGAGGTGAAGGTCAGGTCCTCGCGCAGCGCACCGGAGGCCACCCAGGACTCGATGCCGGCCGAGGGCAGCTGCACCCATTCCAGGTCCGGGCGGTCGTAGGAGCCGAACCGGCTCGGTTCCCCGCCGAACCAGACCAGCGCGTTCGCCTCCTCCGCCGAGCTCAGCTCAGCACCGGCCGCCACCACGGCGGCTTCCAGCTCGGGCTGGGCGACCGGACCAACGTGGACCTTCACGACACTTCCTCCCTCACGAACTGCGAACTCGTCACCGCGGAAGGTCAGCCCTCGACGAGCTGTGCCAGCGCGGGCAGCTGGGTCTCATCCTCCAGCGCCGACCCGACCGCGACCACGTCGGCTCCAGCTCGCAAGAACTCGGGAGCGTTGCGGGCGTTCATCCCGCCGGTGGCCACCACGCGCAGCGAGGGGAAGGGGCCCTTCATCGCGCGGAACCAGCTGCTGCCCAGCTCGGCGGCGGGGAAGGCCTTCACCCACGACAACCCGAGGCGCAGCGCCTGCTGGACCTCGCTGGGCGTGGCCACCCCGGGCACGTGCGGCAGGTCGAGTTCGGCGCTCAGCCGCACGATCTCGGGGTCCAGGCCGGGTGCGATGGTGAAGGCCGCGCCCAGGTCGCGGGCGGTGCGCAGCTGGTCGGGGGTGATGATCGTGCCCGCACCGACCGGGCGGCCGCGTTCGACTCCGGCGCGCACGGCCGCCGCCAGGGAGGGCTCGGCGTTCGGCGTCTCGATCGGGACCTCGACGGCGTCGATGCCCAGGTCCCAGGCTCGTTCTGCCAGCTCCGCGGTCCGCTGCGGGTCCATGCCGCGCAGGATCGCCATCACCGGCTTGGCGAACAACTCCTCCAGGAAGGGCACTTCTCACTCACTCCCGTCGAATCGCAGTGCGCCCCACTGCTCTTCGTCGAGCGCCAGCCAGCGAGCGAGCGACTCGGCGTCGGGCGGTGCGGTGTGGTCCTCGGTGCTGCGCAGGCTGTGCGCGGCCAGCAGGTGCCCGCGGCGCAGGCAGCGCTCGTCGTCCTCGCCGCGCAGCACGCCGGAGAGGAACCCGGCCGCGAAGGCGTCACCGGCGCCGACCGGCTCGACGACCTCGACGGTCGGGGCGGGTACGACGGTGCGGCGCTCGCCGAGCGCGTAGGCGGCCTCGGCGCCGTCCTTGACCACGACGGTGACCGGCGAGTCGAGCAGTTCCCGCACGTCGTCGGCGGTTTTCACGCCCCACAGGGTGGCGGCTTCGTCGAGTCCGACGAACACGACGTCGGCGAGCTGGGCGAGCTCGGCGAGCACCGGGGCGGCCTGCCGGGCCGACCACAGCGCCGGCCGGTGGTTGACGTCGAAGGAGATGGGGGCGCGGCGGGGGCGGGTCAGCAGCCGCCGGATCAGCCGGTCGCAGCCCTCCGACAGCGCAGGGGTGATGCCGCTGATGTGCAGGACGCGGGCGTCGTCGATGACCTCGTCGGCGAGGAAGTCCTGGTCCATCGTCGAGGCCGCCGAGCCCGCGCGGTAGTAGTGGACTCGGGTTCCGTCCGGCCCGGGATCCTTGAAGTAGACGCCGGTCGGCGCCTCGGAACGCATCTCGACGAGGCCGGTGTCGACGCCCGCTGCGGCGATGGAGGCGACCACGCGCCGCCCGAGCGGATCGTCGCCGAGGCGGCTGGCCCACCGCACGCGGTGGCCGAGGGAGGCCAGGTGAACGGCCACGTTGGACTCGGCGCCACCGGCGGAGAGCGTGAACGCGGGGGCTTCTTCGAGGGGGACCGGAGCGGCCGGCGCGACCAACGACATGGTCTCGCCCAGGCACAACACCTCGGTCTCGTTGCCCGCCTGCGCCACGTTGCCTCCTGCCATCACCGGGACGGGCGACAGCTTAGCCAGAGGCCGCTGCAAAATGCACACTCGTCATTGCACGCAGCGCAACATTGCCGATAGAACCGGCGAACCGCACCGGCGTGGGTTCTCCTAGGCTGTGCCCGGTGATCGACGACGATCACCCCATAGCCACCAGGAAAAGGAGGATGCTCGCATGAGTCTGGAGCGCCCGATCGATCCTGATCCGTACTCGTTCCTGCCTTCGGTCCCCGCGTTCACCGTCACCTCCACCGATGTGGCCGACGGCCGGGCGATGCCGAAGGCGCATGCCTACGACGGCATGGGCGCGGACGGGCAGAACCTGTCTCCGCAGCTGAGCTGGTCGGGTTTCCCGGAGACCGCCAAGAGCTTCGTGGTCACCTGCTTCGACCCGGACGCACCGATCCCCGGCGGGTTCTGGCACTGGATCCTCGTCGACGTTCCCGCCGACGTCACCGAGCTGGCCGCCGACGCGGGCAACCGCAGCGGCCAGAACATCCCGGCGGGTTCGTTCCACGTCGCCAACGACATGGGCGAGCGCGCCTTCGGCGGTGCCGCCCCGCCGCCCGGCGACCGGCCGCACCGCTACTACTTCGTGGTGCACGCGGTGGACACCGAGAAGCTCGGCGTGGACGAGGACGCCTCGCCGGCGGTGGTCAGCTTCAACCTGGCCTTCCACACCGTCGGGCGGGCCGTCATCACCCCCACCTACCAGCACTGATCCCGCTCTTCGTCGCGCCCGCCCGGACCGCTCCGGGCGGGCGCGACGTCGTCATCACCCGAAGGAGATGTATCTGTTCGGGGTGTTCGCGCCTCTTTCTTCATGAGGGAGGTGCGAGAGATGAGTCTGCTGCCGGGTTCCACCGCCGCGGTGATCGCGACCGGGGTCGCCGCGCTGCTGCTGCCGTCGTTCGTCGCCGGTCGCTACCGCCGGCACGGCGAGCTGCGCGCGGGCACGGCCGTGCTGCGCTTCGCGACGCTGCTCTACGCGATCGCGCTGGCTTGTTACGTCCTGCCGCCCACCGGCACCTCGTGCTTCCCCGCGCAGCTGCGCCCGCTGTCGGCGCTGACCAGCGCCGCGGGGGTCGAGCAGTTCGCCTGCAACGTCGCTCTGTTCGTCCCGCTGGGCGCGCTGCTGCGCCGGGCCCCGCCGGTGGCGGTGCTGGCGGGTGCGGGCCTGTCGGCGTTCGTCGAGGTCACCCAGCTGACCGGGCTGTGGTTCCGGTTCCCGTGCCCCTACCGGGTGTTCGACGTCGATGACGTCATCGCCAACACCACCGGTGCCGCGCTCGGGAGCCTGCTGGTCCCGCTGCTGAACCGGATTCCGACGGGCAGCGGCCGCCGGGCCGCCGAGCCACGTCGGTTGACCGTCGGCCGTCGGCTGCTGGGGATGTGCTGCGACGGCCTGCTGCTGTGGTGGCTGGGCGTCGCCTGCGTCCACGTGACCGGCTTCGCCCTGCGCTGGGCGGGCCTCCCGCCCTCGACGGCGTTGCAGGTGAGCGCGGCGTGGCTCATCCCGGCGCTGCTACTGCTGGTGGCCGCCCTGCGCTGGAAGGGCACGCCCGGCCAGCGGCTGGTCCTGCTGCGGGCGCGCTCCCCAGGCGGGCGAGCCGCCGTGCTGCGCTGGACGCTGGGCACCGGGGGCCTCGCGCTGCTGCAAGGCGCCTGCGAACTCGCGAGGGGCGCGCCGAGCGCGGTGCTCGGCCTGCTGTGGTGCGCCGCGCACGCGATCGGTGTGATCTGGGACCGAGATCGGCGTGGAATCACCGGGCGGCTCGCCGGGTTGGAACTGACCGACGTCCGCGGACCGGCGACGGCCCGCACCAAGTGAGGCAGGATGGAACCGTGCGGCATTTCGATCTAGTCATCATCGGCTCCGGCTCCGGCAACTCGATCATCGACGACCGGTTCGCCGACTGGAACGTGGCCATCGTCGAGAAGGGCATCGGCCCCAACGACGCCTACGGCGGCACCTGCCTCAACGTCGGTTGCATCCCCACGAAGATGTTCGTGCACACCGCCGACGTCGCGGGCGCCCCCGAGGCCGGTGCCGGGCTCGGTGTCGACCTCGAGCGCCACGGCGTGCGCTGGCCTGAGATCCGGGACCGCATCTTCGGCCGCATCGACCCGATCTCCGAAGGTGGCCGCCGCTACCGGGCCGAGGGCTCGCCCAACGTCACCCTGCTGACGGGCGAGGCCGCGTTCACCGACGTCAAGCAGCTGACCGTCCAGACCGCGGACGGCGCCGAGACGATCACCGCCGACCGCTTCGTGGTCGCCGCCGGTGGCCGCCCGGTGATCCCCGAGATCCCCGGCCTGGACCAGGTCGAGGTGCACACCAGCGACACCGTGATGCGCCTGGACGAACTCCCCCGCCGGGTGATCATCATGGGCACCGGTTTCATCGGCGCCGAGTTCGCCCACGTGTTCAGCTCGCTGGGCGTCGAGGTCACCATGATCGGCCGCTCGGGCAAGGTGCTGCGCGCCGAGGACACCGACGTGGCCGCCCGGTTCACCGAGATCGCCGCCCGGCGCTGGGACCTGCGGCTCAACCGCAAGGTCGTCTCCGCCGAGAAGACCGGTGACGCGATCCGGCTGAACCTGGAGGGCCCGGACGGCGCCGAGTCGGTCGAAGCCGAGAAGCTGCTGGTCGCGGTGGGGCGCACCCCCAACGCCGACCTGATCGACGCGGCGACCGGCGGACTGGAGCTCACCGACGAGGGCAAGATCGCGGTCGACGACACCCAGCGCGCCTCGGTCGAGGGCGTGTGGGCGCTCGGCGACATCAGCTCCGATCACGAGCTCAAGCACGTCGCCAACCACGAGACCCGCGTCGTGCAGCACAACCTCCTGCACCCCGAAGCCCCGATCTCCTCCGACCACCGCTTCGTGCCGCACGCGGTGTTCTCCGGTCCGCAGATCGCCGCGGTCGGCCTCACCGAGCAGCAGGCCCAGCAGCGGGGCGTCGAGTACGTCACCTCCACCCAGGACTACGCGGGCATCGCCTACGGCTGGGCGATGGAGGACACCACCGGTTTCGCCAAGCTGCTGGCCGACCCGAACACGGGGCAGCTGATCGGCGCGCACATCATCGGCCCGCAGGCGCCGACGCTGCTGCAACCGATCATCCAGGCCATGCACTTCGGCCTGGACGCGCGCAGCATGGCTCGCGGCCAGTACTGGATCCACCCGGCGATGCCGGAGCTGCTGGAGAACGCTCTGCTCAACCTGCCGCTCAACTGATTCGGCGCACGTCCAACGGCGTTTCGACCGCGGTCCCGTCCGGGCCGCGGTCGACGCGGTAGGCCCCGGCGCGGCGCCTCTCGGAGAGCGCCTCGACGAGTTCGGTGCCCCGGTAGAGCAGCCCTGCGCCGTCGTCGGTGGCGTAGCCCGGAGACAGCGTCCCGTCCGCGATCAGGCGCTGGAAGAGCGGACGCCGTCGGGGTTCGCTGTCGTAGTGCACGCCGTTGGAGTGCGGCAGCAGGCCGAGGCCGTTGGTGACGGGCCTCAGCTCGGGCCCGAACGAGTCGGTGGTGCCACCCGAGTGCCAGCAGATCGACCCGGCCGACACACCGGTGAGCACGACCCCCGCCTGCCACGCCTCGCGGAAGATCTCGTCGAGGCCGTGCAGTCGCCACATCGCCAGCAACCCGGCGACGCTGCCGCCCCACACCCACACGACGTCCCTGGTCAGCAGGTGCTCGCGCACGTCGTCGAGGTTCGGCATGGGGAACAGCGCCAAGTGGCTGGGCTGCCAGCCCTCGGCGACGGCGTTGGCGTAGAAGGTGCCGATCAGCCCGGAGTCGTCGCCGACCGCGGTGGCCAGGAGGCACACGCGCGGCGCGCGGCCGGTGGTCCCGGCGAGGTCGACGGCGTGCCGGGTCAGCGCTCCGATCCCCCACGGCAGGCGATCGGATGAGCTGATCCCGCCACTGGTGGCGAGGATCGTCGGAGCGTCAGCGGGCATGTCCGGAGGCTATCCAGCACACGCCCGAGAGACCCGCAGTTGCGCTCACGCGCCGGCGGACGTCCCCGGATCGGCCCAGTAGTCGGTGCCCATGTCGAAGGTGCCGTCGGCAGCGGGCGCGGCCCAGGACGCCGCGACCACTCCGGCGGCGAAGCCTCCGCGACGCTGCGCGGGGACCGGGGTCGGTTCGAGCGACACCGCCGGGGCGCCGAAGCGGGTGATCACGATGTGCTCGCCGGCTTCAGCGCGGTCGAGCAGCTCGGTCAGCCGTTCGCGGGCTTCGTCCACGGAAAACTCAACAGCCATGGACACAAGTTACCTGCATCACGCCGTTCGTGAGACCAAATCGGGTAGTCGATTGGGCAGATCTACCCACATCCCACCCCGAAGGAAGTCCCTTTCGTCCCGATGTGCCGGAAACGCGTGGTCAGCTCAGCCCGGCGGCCAAGCGCGGCAGACCCGTCGGCGCGCCGCCGTCGAGGAGCCGGCGCAGCACGTCGGTGTCGAGGTGCTCGGTCACGAGGTCGCCGAGCAGGTCCAGCTGCGCGTCGCGGATGTCGGCGAACACGGTGTCCTCGGCCGCGCGGAAACCGTCCCGCCCGGCCAGACCGGCGGCCCAGCCGAGGAATTCGCGCCGGAAGTCGTCGTTCTCGAACAGCCCGTGCCAGTGCGTGCCCAGCACCGACCCCGCAACGCCGCCTTCCGCTTCACCGTCGGGAAGCGTGATCAGCGGCGGGAGATCACCTCGGCGGACCTCGACGCCGTGGTGGATCTCGTAGCCCGCGACGGCTTCACCGAACGCCTCACCACGCGGCCTGGCCAGTGTCTTCTCCCGAGCGAAGTCGATCTCCAGGTCGAGCAGCCCGAGCCCGTCGACCACCCCGGATCCGGACTCGACCTCGTCGTGGATGCGCCTGGTCAGCATCTGGAACCCACCGCAGATCCCGGCCACCGGAAGCCCCGCTCGCGCGTGATCGCGGATCGCCTCGGCCAGGCCGCTCTCGCGCAGCCACGCCAGGTCGGCCACCGTGGACTTCGAGCCGGGCAGCACCACCAGGTCGGCGTCGGAGAGCCGCGAGGGCTCGGTCACGAACCGCACGGCCACGCCGGGTTCGGCGGCTAGCGCCTCGACGTCGGTGGCGTTGGAGATCCGGGGCAGCCGGGGCACGGCCACCCGCAACCACTGCCCACCTCGCGGCGGCGCGGGCCGGCCGACGACGCCGTCGGCGACGTAGGACAGCGAGTCCTCGGCGTCGAGCCACAGGTCCTCGGCCCACGGGAGCACTCCGTGCACGGGCCTGCCGGTCAACTCCCGCAGCTGGTCGAGACCCGGTCGCAGCAGCTCGGGATCACCCCGGAACTTGTTGATCACGAACCCGGCGACCAGCGCCTGATCGGCGGCGTCCAGCAGCGACAGGGTGCCGAAGAGCTGCGCGAACACCCCTCCACGGTCGATGTCGCCGACCACGACGACCGGCAGCTTCGCGGCCTGCGCGAGCCCCATGTTGGCGATGTCACTGGCCCGCAGGTTGATCTCCGCAGGCGATCCGGCGCCCTCGCACACGACGTAGTCGTGGTCGCGCCGCAACTCGTCCAAAGTGGACGCGACGGTGTCGAGCAGCGCCGCCTTGCGCTCGCGGTAGGACAACGCGGTCACCTCGCCGTCGACGCGTCCGAGCACCACGACCTGCGACTGCCGGTCGCTGCCGGGCTTGAGCAGCACGGGGTTGAACCGCACCGACGGCTCGACACCGCACGCCGCCGCCTGCACCGCCTGCGCCCGCCCGATCTCACCGCCGTCCGGCGTGACCACCGAGTTGTTCGACATGTTCTGCGCCTTGAACGGCGCCACCCGCGCCCCCGACCGCGCCAACCACCGGCAGATTCCAGCGGTCACCACGCTCTTCCCGGCATCCGACGTCGTCCCAGCGATCAGCAGCGCATTCACACCCCGTTCCTACCCCATGCCCCAGCTGTGGGAACCGACACCCGAAACCCGGACATGGAACGAACCCCCTCAACTACGCTCCCGACTGGCCCGACCACCGCGACCAACGGACTCCGATGACGACACCTGACGACTGGCTGAGCGACTACAACGCCAAGCTGCAGAAGATCAAAGCCGACACCGACCGCGCGCAGGAAGAACTCACGCAGGTCGGCGCATCCGCGAGCTCCCCGGACGGGCAGATCACGGTGCGGGTCAACAGCAGCGGCGTCCTGGAGGACATCCGCTTCGGCAACGGCTTCCAGCATCCGAAACCAGATCAGGTCGCCGCCGCGATCATGACCTGCGTCCGCGAAGCCCAGCGCCAGGCCGCAGGCCAGATGGTCGAGGTCATGCAGCAGTTCGTCGGCGACGGCGCGGCCCTCGACTTCGTCAAGAGCAACCTCCCGCACGGCTACGCGGGCGATGGCACCGACGAGGACCAGCAGCAGACGCCCGGTCGCCCGTCCACCCCGCCCGACGACGATGACGACTACTCCAACGGGAGCTTCCTGCGATGAGCGACGGCTTCCGGGCGGACGTCCCGGTCATCAAGCAGCACAGCAACCAGGTCCAAGGCTTCGCAGACCGCGTCAACACAGCGCACAGCGCAGCCGAAACCACCATGGACACCAACGCCTTCGGCATCTTCGGCCAGTTCATCGCCATGCAATGCATCGCCCAGGGCGAGATGACCAAGTCCGTCATCGAATCCGGTGCCAAAGCCCTCGGCGAACTGAAGTCCGCCCTCGACGAGACAGCAGCGGAGTACCAGCGCACCGACGAGGAGTGCACCAGCATCATCGAGGGGGTCAAGGTTGAGTTCGGAAAGTGACCTGGTCGTCACAGCCGACGAGTCGGAGGCCGACGCGAAGGAAAAGAACACCTTCAACGCGGCGAGCGGTGCCGGCGGCGTCGAGAACTTCATCGGCGCAAGTTTGGCGATCCAGAACAACGATTGGGACACCCTCGGCCTGAATGCAATCGGCCTAGGAGCTGTTTAGGAACCGATCTTGGTGAGGCTGCGGAGCCAGATGTCGATGGTGGCGACGTGCACGGTGGCTTCGTAGCGGAGGGCGAGTTTGTCGTACCGGCAGGCCACGGCACGGTGGTGTT
>NZ_SMKS01000055.1:0-41161 GCF_004348435.1 Saccharopolyspora terrae
GCCCATGGGTTTCCCCACCCATGACCCCGAGGAGATGCACTACGGCTACTGAACGCGAAGAGGCCCCGGCACGAATGCCGGGGCCTCATCAGGCAAGCGGCGCAGCCGCTTTCTCTTTTCACCACCTGAGCAACCCGCACCGCCGCGCGTTCTCAGACGTCTTCTGGTGAGGACAGCCGCAGCGCCGTGTATTGGCCATACACAAGTCGCGGATCCCGGAGCCAGAAGACGTCTGAGGTTCCGCTACCCGCACCGCAACGCAGGGGAATCACAGAGCGGAGATCAGACGGTGAAGCCGAGGGCTCGTAGTTGCTCGCGCCCCTCTTCGGTGATCTTCTCCGGTCCCCACGGCGGCATCCAGACCCAGTTGATCCGGAAGTCCGAGACGAGGCCGCCGCCCGGTCCGCCGCACAGCGCGGCGCGGGCCTGGTCCTCGATGACGTCGGTCAGCGGGCAGGCCGCCGAGGTCAGCGTCATGTCCACGGTCGCGGAGTTGTCCTGCTCGACGCGGACGTCGTAGACCAGCCCGAGGTCGACGACGTTGATGCCCAGCTCGGGGTCGACCACGTCGCGGAGGGCCTCCTCGACGTCCTCCAGCTTGGCGACCTCGGCCGCCGGGGCGGCTTGCTCAGGCAGGGCGTCGGCAGTGCGCGCCTCGTCCTGCACTTGGGTCTCGTCGCTCACATTGCCTCCTGAAAGTCTGTTGGCACCGAACTCACGCTCGGGAGACCGCGTCCTTGAAGGCCATCCAGCCGAGCAAGGCGCACTTCACTCGCATCGGGTACTTGGCCACGCCGGCGAAGGCGATGCCGTCTTCCAGCACGTCCTCGTCCGGTTCGATCTTGCCTCGGCCGTGCATCAGCTCGCTGAACGCGGCCTCGGTTTCCAGGGCTTCCTTCAACGGCCTGCCGACGACCAGGTCGGTCAGCACCGACACCGCCGCCTGGCTGATCGAGCAGCCCTGTCCCGCGTAGGAGACGTCTTCGACGATGGCGTTCTCGTCCTCGCCGGTCAACCGCACCCGCAGCGTCACCTCGTCCCCGCAGGTCGGGTTGACCTGGAAGGACTCGGCGTCGAACGGCTCCCGCAGCCCGTGCCGGTGCGGGTTGCGGTAGTGGTCCAGGATGATCTCCTGGTACATCTGCTCAAGCTGCATGTCGCGATCCTCGGTCGAAAGTCAGGCAACCCCGAAGAAGCGCTGCGACTCGCGCACCGCATCCACCAACGCCTTGACCTCATCCAGTTCGTTGTACAGGTAGAACGACGCCCGGACGGTCGCGGGAATTCCCATCCGGCGGTGCAGCGGCCGGGCGCAGTGGTGGCCCACGCGGACCTCCACGCCCTGATCGTCGAGCACCTGGCCGGCGTCGTGCGGGTGCACGCCGTCGATCACGAAGGACACGGCGCCACCGCGGTGCTCGGTGCTGGTGGGGCCGATGATCCGCACGCCCTCGATCGCGCTGAGCTCGCGCAGCGCGGTCTCGGTGAGCTCGTGCTCGTGCGCGGCCACCCGGTCCATGCCCACCTCGTTGAGGTAGTCCACGGCCGCACCGAGCCCGACGACCTGCGAGGTCATCGGCACGCCCGCCTCGAACCGCTGGGGCGGCGGGGCGAACGTGGAGCGCTCCATGTGCACCAGCTCGATCATCGAGCCACCGCTGATGAACGGCGGCATCGCGTCGAGCAGCTCGCAGCGGCCGTAGAGCACGCCGACCCCGGAGGGGCCGAGCATCTTGTGCCCGGAGAACACCGCGAAGTCCACGCCCATGGCCTTGAAGTCCACGGGTGCGTGCGGCACCGACTGGCACGCGTCGAGCACGACCAGCGCGCCGACCTCGTGGGCGCGGCGGATGATGTCCTCGCCGGTGTTGACGGTGCCCAGCACGTTGGACTGGTGGGTGAAGGCCACGACCTTGGCCCGCTCGGAGATCACCGAGGCGACGTCGGTGGTGTCGAGCCGGCCTTCGTCGGTGACCCCGAACCAGCGCAGCGTGGCGCCGGTGCGCTCGCACAGCTGCTGCCACGGCACCAGGTTGGCGTGGTGCTCCATCTCGGTCACCACGACCTCGTCGCCGGGGCCGAGGCGGAAGCGCTCGGCTTCCGCCCCGGCCGTCGCGGCGTTGCTCATGGCGTAGGCGACGAGGTTCACGCCCTCGGTGGCGTTCTTGGTGAACACCACCTCGTCATCCCCGACGCCGATGAAGTTCGCGATGCGTTCTCGCGCGCCTTCATAGGCGTCCGTGGCCTCCTCGGCCAGCTGGTGCGCGCCGCGGTGCACGGCGGCGTTGGAGGTCTCCAGGAAGGAGCGCTCCGCGTCGAGCACCTGGCGCGGCCGCTGCGAGGTCGCCCCGGAATCGAGGTAGACCATGCGTTTTCCGTCGCGGATCGTGCGCCCGAGGATCGGGAAGTCCGCACGGATGGCCGCCACGTCCAGTGGGGTGCTCGCACCAGTGGTGCGAAGAGGCTGTTGGGTCATGACTGGGCGGCCGCCTCCTTCTTGCCGGTGAACCGCACGTAGCCGTTGGTCTCGAGCTCGTCGGCGAGCTCGGCGCCACCGGACTCGACGACCTTGCCGTCGGAGAACACGTGCACGCGGTCCGGGGTGATGTGCTTGAGGATCCGGGTGTAGTGGGTGATCAGCAGAACGCCCTTGTCACCCTTCTCCTTGAAGCGGTTCACGCCGTCGGAGACGACGCGCAGGGCGTCGACGTCCAGACCGGAGTCGGTCTCGTCGAGCACCGCGAACTTCGGGTTGAGCAGGTCCAGCTGCAGGATCTCGTGGCGCTTCTTCTCACCGCCGGAGAAGCCCTCGTTGACGCTGCGCTCGGAGAAGGACGGGTCGATGTCCAGGTCGGACATCGCCTGCTTGACCTCCTTGACCCAGTGCCGGATCTGCGGGGCCTCACCGCGGACGGCGGTGGCGGCGGTGCGCAGGAAGTTCGACATCGACACGCCCGGCACCTCGACCGGGTACTGCATCGCGAGGAACAGGCCCGCGCGGGCGCGCTCGTCGACGGACATCTCCAGGACGTCCTCGCCGTCGAGCAGCACCGTGCCCGAGTCGATCTGGTACTTGGGGTGACCGGCCAGCGCGTAGGCCAGGGTCGACTTGCCGGAGCCGTTGGGCCCCATGATGGCGTGGATCTGACCGGAGTCGATGGTCAGGTTGACGCCCTTGAGGATCGGCTTCGGGCCGTCCTCGGTGAGGACCGAACCGTGCAGGTCCTTGATCTCCAGGGTGGCCATTTCTTCTCGTTCTCCTGGTGTGTGGTGCCGAAAGTCTGGAATCGATCGTGGCGCTCAGGCGCCGACGACTGCGAGCTCTTCCTCGATCTCGGCCTCGAGGCGCTCCCGCACCTCGGGCACGTTGATCTTCTGCAGCAGCTCGCCGAAGAAGCCGCGCACGACCAGGCGCCGGGCCTGGTCCTGCGGGATGCCCCGGGCCTGCAGGTAGAAGAGCTGCTCGTCGTCGAACCGGCCGGTGGCGCTGGCGTGGCCGGCTCCCTCGATCTCGCCGGTCTCGATCTCCAGGTTCGGGACCGAGTCGGCCCGCGCACCTTCGGTCAGCACCAGGTTGCGGTTGAGCTCGTAGGTGTCGGTGCCCTCGGCGGCGGCCTGGATGAGCACGTCGCCGATCCACACCGAGTGCGCCGAATTGCCCTGCAGCGCGCCCTTGTAGAGCACGTTGCTGCGGCAGTTGGCCACGCTGTGGTCGACCAGCATGCGGTGTTCCAGGTGCTGGCCCGCGTCGGCGAAGTAGATGCCCAGCAGCTCGGCGTCGCCGCCCTTGTCGGCGTAGTTGACGGTGGTGTTCACGCGCACCAGGTCGCCGCCGAGGGTGACGGCGAAGTGGCGGAACACCGAGTCGCGGCCGAGGGTGGCGTGCTCGGAGCTGACCTGCGTGGCGTCGTCGGCGAAGTCGTGGATGGACACGACCCGCAGCTGCGCGCCGTCGGCGACGACGAACTCGACGTTGTCGCCGATGGTGCCCGAACCCCGGTAGTCGATGACGACCACGGCTTCGGCGAACTGCTCGGCGTGGATCTGCAGGTGGCCGAAGGCGACCTGGTCCGCACCGGGGCCGTCGATGGTGACGGTGACCGGCCCGGCGAGCTTGGTCTCCTTGGGCACGGTGACCACGGTGGCCTCGGTGAAGGCGCTCCAGGCCTGGGCGGCGACGCGGTCGGCGGGCACGCCGCCCTTGCCGATGCGCGCGTCGTCGCGGCCCACGGTCTCCACTGTCGCCTCACCGGTGACCTCGATCTTGAGGTTGCCGGTGGCGGTGGCGGAGCCGTCGTGCAGGCCCTTGAGCCGCTTCAGCGGGGTGAACCGCCAGTCTTCCTCGCGCCCGCCCGGGACCTCGAAGGCCTCGACGTCGTAGGAGCGGAAGCGCTCCCCGCGGGAGGCCTGCGGAACGACAGGCCCCCCGTGGGAGTGCTCGGCGAGGCCGTGCTGAGCGGCGTCGTCGGTCTTGGTGGTGCTCATCTCAGCCGACGGCCCCTTCCATCTGCAGCTCGATCAGTCGGTTCAGTTCCAGTGCGTATTCCATCGGCAGCTCGCGCGCGATGGGCTCGACGAAGCCGCGGACGATCATCGCCATGGCCTCGTCCTCGGTCAGACCGCGCTGCATGAGGTAGAACAGCTGGTCATCGCTGACCTTGGACACCGTCGCCTCGTGACCCATGGTCACGTCGTCCACGCGGACGTCGACGTACGGGTAGGTGTCGGAGCGGCTGATGGTGTCGACCAGCAGCGCGTCGCACTTGACGTTCGACGAGGAGTGGTGGGCGCGCTTGGCGACCTTGACCAGACCTCGGTAGGACGTGCGGCCACCACCGCGGGCGATCGACTTGGAGACGATCGTCGAGGA
This sequence comes from Saccharopolyspora terrae, assembly GCF_004348435.1. Classification (NCBI taxonomy): domain Bacteria; kingdom Bacillati; phylum Actinomycetota; class Actinomycetes; order Pseudonocardiales; family Pseudonocardiaceae; genus Saccharopolyspora; species Saccharopolyspora terrae. Next base: position 4,871 of record NZ_SMKS01000055.1, read on the forward strand.
GGTGTGCGGCGCCAGGTGCTCCATCTTCGCGCCGGCGTCCTGGTGCTGGCCCTCGCCGGCGAAGGCGACGGACAGGACCTCGCCCTTGGCGTGCTCGCCCATCAGGAACACCGAGGGGTACTTCATGGTGACCTTGGAGCCGAGGTTGCCGTCGACCCACTCCATGGTCGCGCCCTCTTCGGCCTTGGCGCGCTTGGTCACCAGGTTGTAGACGTTGTTCGACCAGTTCTGGATCGTCGTGTAGCGGCAGCGGCCGCCCTTCTTGACGATGATCTCCACGACCGCCGAGTGCAGCGAGTCGCTGGAGTAGATCGGAGCGGTGCAGCCCTCGACGTAGTGCACGTAGGCACCCTCGTCGACGATGATCAGCGTCCGCTCGAACTGGCCCATGTTCTCGGTGTTGATCCGGAAGTAGGCCTGCAGCGGGATGTCGACGTGCACGCCCGGCGGCACGTAGATGAAGGAGCCACCCGACCACACGGCGGTGTTCAGCGCGGAGAACTTGTTGTCACCGGCCGGGATGACCGAGCCGAAGTACTCCTTGAAGATCTCCGGATGCTCGCGCAGGGCCGTGTCGGTGTCCAGGAACAGCACGCCCTGGGCCTCCAGGTCCTCGCGGATCTGGTGGTAGACGACCTCGGACTCGTACTGCGCGGCGACACCGGCGACCAGCCGCTGCTTCTCCGCTTCCGGGATGCCCAGCTTGTCGTAGGTGTTCTTGATGTCCTCGGGCAGGTCTTCCCAGGTCTGGGCCTGCTGCTCGGTGGACCGCACGAAGTACTTGATGTTGTCGAAGTCGATGCCCGACAGGTCCGCGCCCCAGTTCGGCATGGGCTTGCGGTCGAACAGCTTCAGGGCCTTCATGCGAGTCTCGAGCATCCACTCGGGCTCGCTCTTCTTGTCCGAGATGTCGCGGACGACGTCCTCGGACAGACCTCGCTTGGCGGTTGCGCCCGCGACGTCGTTGTCGGCCCAGCCGTATTCGTAGCTGCCCAGCGTCGCCAGGGTTTCTTCCTGGGTGAGCTGACCAGAACCGTCGGTGGTGGGATTGCGCTGCTCCGCAGCGGCAGTCATACGGACTCCCCTCCAGCAGGAATCGGGGCGGTGTTCTGCCGGTCCTTCGGGACCGAACCGGCAGAGGTCTGTTCGGCGTCCGGGCTCTGGCCCGGATCCGTCAACCGCGCGGTTGGTACGTGCGTGGTGCAGGCCGCATCACCGTTCGCGATCGTGGCCAGCCGCTGCACGTGGGTGCCGAGTACTTCGGCGAACGCCGCCGTCTCGGCTTCGCACAGCTGCGGGAAGTCCGCAGCCACGTGCGCCACCGGGCAGTGGTGTTGGCAGAGCTGCTCGCCGCTTCCGACGCTGCGCGCCGAGGCAGCGTAGCCCTCCCGGGTGAGCGCGTCGGCCAGTACCTCCGCGCGCTCGGCCGGGGTCCGAGCGGCTACGAGAGCGTCGCGGTGATGGGCCACGAGGGCTGCCATCCTCCGCTCGGCGAACTCGCGCACCGCTTGTTCCCCTTCGTGTTCGGCGATGAACCGCAGTGCCGCCACCGCCAGGTCGTCGTAGGCGTGCCCGAACCTCGCCCTGCCCGACTCGGTGAGCAGGTAGAGCTTGGCCGGCCGGCCACGACCCCGACGGCCGCGCGGGGAGGACTCCCGGGTGTAGGCCTCACCCTCGGCGACCAGCACGTCCAAGTGCCGACGCACCGCGGTGGGGCTGACCCCGAGTTCTTCGGCCACCGCAGCAGCGGTGATCGGCCCCCGTTCCAGCAGCAACCGCGCAACCGTGTGACGGGTCCGGCCGTCGCCTTGCGCAGCCGTGCCGAGATGGCCCGCAGGCCCCGTCTCGGTGGCGGCTGCGGTCGGCTTCGACGTCCCGACCTTTTTCACAACACGAATGTTACCTATTTCGATCGCATGCACCAGAGCGCGGGGCGGGCACGTGACCTGACTCACGCGATTAGGCTTCGTCCTCGTGGCTGCAGGCGAAACGACGAACCAGGCGGCGCTGCTCCCCGGGTCGGACTCCTCCGAACGGACCAGCACGTTGCCGATCGACCATGCCGAACGGAGGCAGCTCGACCACATCCGTCGCTTCGGCACCACCGGATCTCTGATCCTGGCCGCCGGAGCGTTCGGCGCAGGCGCCAACCCGGTGATCAACCCGCTCTACGGCGCCCGCCTGCTCGGCCTGCTCACCCGGATGCCCACGGTGGCGATGGCCATCTGCTGGCTCGGGATGCTGATGATCATCGCCGCCTGGCTGTGGCTCGGGCGGCTGTGCCTGCCCGGACGCGAGCGCATCCTCACCGTCGGCCAGCTGGCGCGCACCGCCGCGATGTGGGCCCTGCCGCTGGCGCTGTGCCCACCGCTGTTCAGCACCGACATGTACAGCTACCTCGCGCAGAGCGAGGTGGCCGCGCGCGGGCTGAACCCGTACCTGGTCAGCCCGGTCATCGGGCTCGGCGTGGACCACCCGTTCACCAGCAACGTGCCCAACATCTGGCGCGACACCCCATCGCCCTACGGGCCGCTGTTCCTGATGTTCGGGCAGCTCATCTCGCGGATCATCGGCGACAACGTGATCTTCGGGGTGCTGCTCTGGCGCGTGGTGATGCTGTGCGGCCTGGCGCTGGCGATCTGGGCGATCCCGCGGCTGGCCCGCCGCTGCGGCGTGCACCCGGCCGCCGCGCTGTGGCTCGGCGTGGCCAACCCGATCGTGCTGTTCCACGTGATCAGCGGCATGCACAACGAGGCGCTGATGGTCGGCATCATGCTGACCGCCATCGAGCTGGGCCTGCGGTTCCAGTCGATCCCGGGGACCGTCGCCGCCGGCGTGCTGCTGACCATCGCCGGTGCGATCAAACCACCGGGCTGGATCGCGCTCGGCTTCTTCGGCATCTGCCTGGTGCTGCTGCAGGGCGGTCGATGGCGCGACCTGTTCCGCATCGGCGGCCTGCTCGGTGCGGTGTTCCTCACGACCATGACCGTGATCACCGTGGGCAGCGGCTGGGGCCTGGGCTGGATCGACACCTTCGACGTGCCCAACCGGGTCAAGACCTTCATGGCCCCGCTGACCGCGTTCGGCATGACCGGCGGCGGGGTGTCCACGCTGCTGGGGCTGGGCAACCAGACCGACGCGATGCTGGCCATCACCAAGATCATCGGCTACCTGATCGTGGCCGCCGCGTGCCTGTGGATGCTGTGGCTGTCGTTCCGCGGGCGCATCCAGCCGCTGGTGGCCATGGGCGCGACGTTCCTCACGCTGGCGCTGGCGGTGCCGGTGCTGTGGCCCTGGTACCTGCTGTGGTCGGTGGTGCCGCTGGCGCTGTCGACCAACAGCTCCCGGTTCCGGGTCACCGCGACGGTGATCTGCGCGGCCGTGTCCCTGGTGGTCCCGCCGACCGGGGCCGGATTCCTGCTGCGCGCCTACCAGGTCCCGCTCGCCGTGATCGCCGCGCTCGTCGCTTTCGCGATCATCCTGCTGCTGGTGAGGAAGCGCATGCCCGCCCTCTGGCCCACCCTCGGCCGTGTTCGGCCCGTCACGCAATAGGCTGTGAATCCGTGAGCAACGAGAGTCCGGCCGTCCTGCTGCGCGGGCTGGAGAAGCGCTTCGGGGACACCACCGCGGTCGCCGGCCTCGACCTGTGCCTGCCGCGCGGCAGCGTGCTCGCGCTGCTGGGTCCCAACGGCGCGGGCAAGACCACCACGGTGGAGATCTGCGAGGGCTTCCAGCGTCCCGATCGCGGCGAGGTCCGCGTCCTGGGCCTCGACCCGCACACCCAGGGCGAGCAGCTGCGACCCCGCATTGGCGTGATGCCGCAGGGCGGCGGCGCCTACCCGGGCGTGCGCACCGAGGAGATGCTGCACCTCGTCGCCGCGTGCACCGCCGACCCGCTCGACCCGGCCTGGCTGCTGGAGGTGCTCGGGCTGGAATCGGTGCGCCGGACCTCCTACAAGCGGCTCTCCGGCGGCCAGCAGCAGCGCCTGTCGCTGGCCTGCGCGCTCATCGGCAGGCCGGAGCTGGTGTTCCTCGACGAGCCGACCGCCGGGCTGGACCCGCAGGCCCGCCGCATGGTGTGGGACTTGGTGGCGGCGCTGCGCCGGGACGGCGTGAGCGTGCTGCTGACCACGCACCTGATGGACGAGGCCGAGGCGCTGGCCGACCGGGTGGTGATCGTCGATCACGGCCGCGCGGTCGCCGACGGCACCGCCGAAGAGCTCACCGCACCCGCCGACGGCAAGCAGGAGCTCCGGTTCCGCTCGCAGACCGCGCTGGACCTGGACCTGCTGCTGGCCGCGCTGCCCGAGGGCTACAACGCCGAGGAGCTGCGGCCCGGCGACTACGTGGTGCGCGGCGAGATCAACCCGCAGGTGGTCTCCACGGTGACCGCCTGGTGCGCCCAGCACAGCGTGCTGGCCCAGGAGCTGCGGGTGACCCGCCGCAGCCTGGAGGACGTCTTCCTGGACCTGACCGGACGGGAGCTTCGATCGTGACCGCCGAGCTCGGTGACCGGTTCCCCGCCGGAACCTTCTCCCCCTCCCCCGGCCGCGGCAGGCCGCTGCGGATGCTGGCAGCCCAGACCCGCATCGAGACGCTGCTGATCGTCCGGCACGGCGAGCAGGCCCTGCTGACGCTGATCATCCCGATCGCCCTGCTCATCGGCATGAGCACGATCCACATCGGCGACCTGCCCGAACCCCGGGTCAACTCGGTGATGCCGAGGATCCTGGCGCTGGCGGTGATGTCCACGGCCTTCACCGGCCAGGCCATCGCGCTGGGCTTCGACCGCCGCTACGGCGTGCTCAAGCGGCTCTCGGCCACAGCCCTGCCGCGCTGGACGCTCATCTCCGGCCGGGTGCTGGCCACCCTGCTGGTCGTGGCGCTGCAGGCCGTGGTGCTGAGCGTGACCGCGCTGTTCCTGGGCTGGTCACCGGCCCTGACCGGGCTGCTGCCCGGCATCGGGCTGCTGGTGCTGGGCACGCTCGCCTTCGGCGCGGCCGGCGTGCTGGTCGGCGGCGCGCTGCGCCCGGAGATCGTGCTGGCGCTGGCCAACGCCATCTGGTTCGTGCTGCTGCTGGCCGGAGGCCTGGCGCTGCCCGCCGACGACCTGCCCGGCCCGCTCGCCGTCATCGCCGGGTTCCTGCCCTCGGGCGCGCTCGCCGAGGCGCTCGACGCCGTCCTGGTCCACAGCGCCCTGCCGGGCGCGCAGCCGATCCTGGTCCTGCTCGCCTGGGGCGTCGCCTGCGGAGCGACGGCGCTCCGCACGACCCGGCTGACCTGAGGGAACCCGGAAGGGCGTCCTCCGCCGGCGAGGACGGCCGCGACGCCGCGCGTCCGACGCTCCCGGAGTCGAGGTCGCGCTGCTGACACCGCTGGGCGGAAAGGGCCGCTGTTCCTTCTAAAGTGGCGGGCATGACGAAGATCGCTCGGCATGCCAAGGCATCCCTCGAACTGCTCCACGCGATGATCTACTTCGCCCCGGAGGCCGAAGACCGGTTCACCAAGCTCGGTCTCAAGCCCGGCCGGATGAGCTACTACGCGGGACGTTCCGCCGCGATGGGTCCGGTCGGCGCCGGTGTGGTGGCGGCGACCTTCTACAACTTCAACCCGGTCTCGGTCGCCAAGTCGATCCCGGCCGCCTGGGACATCGTCTCCCCCGCCGAGGTGCTCGACGCCCGCCTGGACGCCGTGGACGCGGCGTACCACCGGCTGCTCGGCGACGAGGTGCTGGCGTCCGAGGACGTCGTGGAGTGCGCGGAGCTGGCGCGGATCGCCTCCGAGGCGTGTCTCCCGGACGGCAAGCCGCTCTACGCCGCGCACGCCGACCTGGACTGGCCGGAGACCCCGCACCTGAAGCTGTGGCACGCGATCACGCTGCTGCGCGAGTTCCGCGGCGACGGCCACATCGCCGCCCTGCAGCAGGCGGGCATCTCCGGCATCCAGTCGCTGGTGCTGCACAGCACCATGCGCGGCGGGTTCACCCCGGAGGCCGCCCGCACGCTGCGCGAGTGGTCGGAGCAGGAGTGGGCCGAGGCCGACGAGCAGCTGCGGGAGCGCGGTCTGATCGACGCCGACGGCGAGCTCACCGAGGAGGGCAAGCAGTTCCGCGAGTCCATCGAGCTCCGCACCGACGAGATGGCCCTGGCCCCGTGGCAGCACCTCGGCGAGGAGCGCACCGCGACCTTGGTCGAGAAGGGCGGCAAGCTCAGCAAGGCCCTCGCCGAAGCAGGAGCCCTGCCTGCCGGGCTGTTCAAGTGATCGAGCTTTCACAGGCGTGACCTGCGGGCGGGGTGATCCGAGGCGCCGAATACCATTCGGTTGTGGCGCTACCTACTTGGATCTCCCGCCCGTCACCGCGCACCGTGCGAATCCTCGCGATCGCCGTGCTGGTGACGCAGGCATTGATCTCGGTGACCGGTGCGACCGTCCGCGTGACGGGCTCCGGACTGGGATGTCCGACCTGGCCGCAGTGCTTCCCGGGCAGCATGGTCCCGATGCCGCACGCGGAGGTCGCCGTCCTGCACCAGGTGATCGAGTTCGGCAACCGGCTGCTCACCGGTGTCGTCGGCTTCATCGCGCTGGCCTGCCTGGTGGCCGCGTGGCGCTGCCGCCCCCACCGCAAGCGCTTGGTGCTGCTGGCGCTGATCATGCCGCTGGGCGTGGTCGCGCAGGCGATCATCGGCGGCCTGACGGTGCTGGTGAATCTGGCCTGGTGGAGCGTCTCGGTGCACTTCATGGCCTCGGCGGTCCTGATCTGGCTGGCCTCGGTGCTGGTCAAGGCCACCACCGAGGGCGACCGGGCCCCGCTGGCCGTGGTCACCCGGCCGATGCGCCGCCTGCTGGTGGCGCTGCTCGTGGTCACCGCCGCGGTGCTGGTGGCGGGAACGCTGGTGACCGCCGCCGGTCCGCACGCGGGTGATCCGGACACGCCTCGCCTGGGCTTCGCCGTGGCCACCCTGGTGCAGCTGCACGGCCTGCTGGTGATGGCCTACGTGCTGCTGCTGGCGGTCTTCGGCGTGTGGCTGCGCTCGGCGCGGCCCACCAAGGCGCTGATCAAGGCCTACGTCGCGGCGTGCGCGATGGTCCTCGTCCAGGGCGCGATCGGCTCGGTCCAGTACTTCCTGGGCGTCCCGGAGGTCCTGGTCGTGCTGCACGTCGCCGCCGCCACCTGCGTGATCATCACAACAGCGATCCTCTGGACCGAGTCCCGCAACCGCGGCCCTCTCCCCCACCCAGAGGTCGCCGAACCCCAGCACTCCGTGGCGGTCTAGGAGCATGCGGCGGAGCCGCATTCTCCTTCACCACCCTGGCAGCCGGCACCGCCGCGGGTTCTGAGCGGCTTCGTGGCGAGTACGCCGGGACGCCGTGTATTGGACTGGACATACATCAGGAGCGGCGCACGGAGTCCACGAAGCCGCTCAGGTTCCGCCACCCGCACCGCCAAGCAGAGCGACCACCCATCATCGCCTAGAACTTCAGTTTGGGTTTGCCTTCTCTTTCCCAGCGCCGCCACAGCTCTGGCATCTCCCCGGAGAGCCACTTGTAGAACTCGTTGACGGTGCGCAGGCGGCGGGCTCGTTCGCCTTGGCCGCTGAACATGCGCAGGCCGGTGGCGGTGAGCTCCTCGAGGTCGGTGACGCGCTCCATGCGCTGGCGCACGAGCGCCGGCCAGCGGTCCTCCTCCACCTGGTAGAGGGCGGCTTCCCGGCCTTGGCGGGTGGTCTTGGAGATCACGCCGAGGCGCATCAGCAGGCGGACGTTGGTGCTGATGGATCCGGTGCTGGCGGCCAGGGCGTGGGAGAGCTCGTTGGCGGTGCGCTCCGGCGGGTCGCAGATCAGCAGGAACGCGAGGATGCGGCCGGCGATGAGCGGCATTCCCTCGGTCGCTTCGAAGTGGGCCGCCATCTGCTCGATCCACTCCGACATGGCGGGCCGGTCGGTGCGCTGCAGGTATTCCTCGGCCTCGGACACGCCGCCTCCCTCTACATCGAGTTCAGTATCCGCTGAAAACATAAACCACAGCGAACGACTCGACCAGCCGGTGACCGCGGCGTGTCCGGAAGTGCCAGGTCAGCCGGCGTTCCGGCCGGCCATCTTGCGGCGGTGAGCGGCGCCGATCTTCAGGGCCGCGGTGGTCTCGGAATCCCACTCGTTGGCGGTCAGACCGTCGACGGCCTCCACCAGGGCCTCGCCGACGGCGGGACTGGTGACCATGACGTCGCCGAGGCGGCCGTCCTCGCCGATCAGCACCACCCGGGCGCCGGCACGGCCGATGTTCTCCACCACCGTGCGGGCCGACCCACCGTGGTCGGCGACGAACGCCTTGGCCACTGCCAGGGCCTTCGGTGTCGGCGCGGTGCTCTGCTCGGTGTCCTTCTCGGCTGTCATGCCGGGATCCTAAACAGGTTCAGCCCCGGGGCAGAACCGGTCGTTGCGCACGACACTCGATCTCGGGCGCTCCAGCGGCTCGCACCCGAAGATGGGAGGCGGTGGACGTGGGCGGGATGATCGACGGCGGCCGTCGCGTTGCTCCTGACGGCCATGAAGCTAGCCCTGCGAAGGAGAAGACAGATGCGCGCGATTCGGGTGGCGACCAACGGTGGTCCGGAGGTCCTCGAACTCGGTGAGGTCGAGGTGCCCGAGCCCGGCCCGGGTCAGCTGCTGGTCGACGTCGCCGCCGCCGGGGTCAACTTCATCGACACCTACCAGCGCAGCGGCCTGTACTCGATGCAGCTGCCGTTCACCCCGGGCTCGGAAGGCGCGGGCGAGATCGTGGCGGTGGGCCAGGACGTCGACGGGTTCGCGGTCGGCGAGCGGGTCGCGTGGGCGATGGCACCTGGCAGCTACGCCGAGAAGACGCTGGTCCCGGCGAGCTCGGCGGTCAAGGTCCCCGAGGGCGTGGCCGCCGACGTCGCCGCTGCGGCGATGCTGCAGGGCATGACCGCGCACTACCTGATCAACTCGACCCACGAGGTCAAGACCGGGGAGACCGTGCTGGTCCACGCGGCGGCGGGCGGCATGGGGCTGCTGCTGACCCAGCTGATCAAGTCCAGGGGCGCGAACGTCATCGGCACCGTGTCCACCGACGAGAAGGAGCGGCTGGCGCGCGAGGCCGGTGCCGACGAGATCATCCGCTACACGCAGGCCGACGTGGCCGCCGAGGTCCGCGATCTCACCGACGGGCGCGGCGTGGACGTGGTCTACGACGGCGTCGGCAAGTCCACGTTCGAGGCGAGCCTGGCGAGCCTGCGCCCGCGCGGGACGCTGGTGCTCTTCGGCGCCTCCAGCGGCCCGGTGCCGCCGGTCGACCCGCAGCGCCTGAACTCCGGTGGCTCGCTGTTCCTGACCCGGCCGTCGCTGGGACACCACCTCCTCAACCGCGAGGAGCTCGACTGGCGCGCGGGCGACGTCTTCAACTGGATCGCCAGCGGCGCGATCAACATCCGCATCGGCGGCACCTACCCGCTGACCGACGCCCGCAAGGCCCACGAGGACCTCGAAGGCCGCCGGACCACCGGCAAGCTCCTCATCGTCCCCTGACCAGCCCTCGTCGAACTTCGCGCGAAATTCGAGCCCGAACTTTCGGGGTCGAATTTCGCGCGAAATTCGGATCCTGCCCCGCGGTCGGGCGTGCAGTGGCTGGTCAGGGGGTCACCAGGGCCAGCCGAGGACCGGGAGGCTCAGGGCCGAGTCCACCGCGAGGGCCACGAACACGATCATCAAGTACGTGTTGGACATGTGGAACAGGCGCATGGGCTTGGTCGGCACGCCGCGCTTGGTGGCCGCGTGCAAGCGGTGGGCCAGCACGATGAACCACGCGCCGGAGACGAGGGCGAAGGCGGTGTAGAGCCAGCCGGTGGCCGGGACCAGAAGCAGCGTCCAGATCACCATGAGCCAGGTGAACAGCACGATCTGCCGGGACACCGCGGTCGGACTCGCCACGACCGGCAGCATCGGCACACCGGCGCGCTCGTAGTCGTCCTTGTACTTCATCGCCAGCGACCACGTGTGCGGCGGCGTCCAGAAGAACACGACGCCGAACATCACCAGCGCGGGCCAGTCGATGCGCCCGGTCACCCCGGCCCAGCCGATCACCACCGGCATGCAACCGGCGGCGCCGCCCCACACGATGTTCTGCGCGGTCCGCCGCTTGAGGACCATCGTGTAGATGAAGACGTAGAACAGGATCGTGGCCACGGCGAGCACGCCGGCCAGCAGGTTCGTGGCCGCCCACAGCACCAGGAACGAGCCGGCGCCCAGCGCGATGCCGAAGATCAGCGCGTGGCGGTTGGACACCGTGTGCCGCACCAGCGGCCGGGCCCGCGTGCGTTTCATCACCTGGTCGATGTCGGAGTCGACCACGCAGTTGAGCGCGTTGGCGCTGCCCGCGGCCATGGTTCCGCCGACGAGCGTGGCCAGCACCAGGAAGGGCGACGGGATGCCGCGCACGGCCAGCAGCATGGCGGGGATGGTGGTGACCAGCAGCAGCTCGATGACCCGCGGCTTGGTCAGCCCCAGATAGGCTTTGAGCAGGTCAGCGGCCTTGCGGGCGGGCTGACCGGAGAGGTGCGCGGCGGTGGTCACGACGCTGCGCTCACCGACGACATGACACTCCCCGCACTTGCCGAGTCACGCTCCCACCGGTTCCCGAAGAACGGAACCGAACCGTTAGGCAATAGTAGTCGCGCTACAGAAGCCGATTCCGCGCGGGTGCGAGTGCGCCTGTTCACACGGGTCACGGGCTAAACTGGAACCGTTCGGCGATCAGCCGCGTTCCGGCGGTTCAGCAGCGCGAAGACCGGTTCTCGTGCACGCTGGTCGACGAATCGCCGGCACCCCCATCGCCTGAGGAACGGTCCTCGCAGGTCGAGGCTGGTCAGCAGGGGGTCTGCACCGTTTCTCAACGGGCCGCCGGGCGCCTGATCCGGAGAGACTAGGCTGCCCGACGGACGAGGGATAACTGCGGTTCGAATCGGTCCAGTGGACCGTTCGCCGCGTTGAGGGAAATACCGCCGAAGGAAAACTGGAGCTGCGTCCGTGTCCGTCACCGACGACCTTGCCCGCTTGACGACCAAGCGACTGCCCAACGACTGGACCGAGCTGGATCAGCGCGCCGTCGACACCGCGCGCGTGCTCGCCGCCGACGCGGTGGAGAACTGCGGAAGTGGACACCCGGGCACGGCGATGAGCCTCGCGCCCGCCGCCTACGCCCTGTTCCAGCGCGTCATGCGGCACGACCCCACCGACCCCGAGTGGATCGGCCGCGACCGCTTCGTGCTGTCGGCCGGGCACTCGAGCCTGACGCTGTACGTGCAGCTGTTCCTCTCCGGCTACGGCCTGGAGCTCGAGGACCTCAAGCAGCTGCGCAAGTGGGGCTCGCTGACCCCGGGTCACCCCGAGTACGGGCACACCAAGGGTGTGGAGACCACCACCGGCCCGCTGGGCCAGGGCCTGTCGACCGCCGTCGGCATGGCGATGGCCGCGCGCCGCGAGCGCGGTCTGTTCGACCCGGAGGCCGGCGCGGGCGAGAGCCCGTTCGACCACCACATCTACGTGATCGCCTCCGACGGCGACATCGAGGAGGGCGTGACCTCCGAGGCGTCCTCGCTGGCCGGCGTGCAGCAGCTGGGCAACCTCACGGTGATCTACGACGCGAACGAGATCTCCATCGAGGACAACACCGGCATCGCGCTGACCGAGGACACCGCCAAGCGCTACGAGTCCTACGGCTGGCAGGTGCTCACCGTCCACGGCGGTGAGGACGTGCAGGGTCTGCTGGAGGCCATCGAGTCCGCCAAGGCCGAGACGGCCCGCCCGACCCTGATCGTGCTGCGCACGGTCATCGGCTACCCGGCTCCGACCAAGATGAACACCGGCAAGGCCCACGGTGCCGCGCTGGGCGGCGACGAGGTCGCCGAGATCAAGAAGGCGCTGAGCTTCGACCCGGAGCAGTCCTTCGAGGTCACCGACGAGGTCCTGTCGCACGCCCGCGAGGTCGTCGAGCGCGGCAAGCAGGCGCACGCCGAGTGGCAGGTCGCCTTCGACAAGTGGGCCTCGGCCAACCCGGAGCGCAAGGCGCTGCTGGACCGGCTGGCCACCCGCGAGCTGCCGGCCGGCTGGCAGGAGAAGCTGCCGAGCTGGGAGGCCGACGGCAAGGGCGTCGCCACCCGCAAGGCCTCCGGTGAGGTCCTCAACGCGCTGGCCGACGTGCTGCCCGAGCTCTGGGGCGGTTCGGCGGACCTCGCCGAGAGCAACAACACCAGCATGAAGGGCCAGCCCTCGTTCGGTCCGGAGTCGATCTCCACCGACGCGTGGTCGGCCAACCCCTACGGCCGGACGCTGCACTTCGGCATCCGCGAGCACGCCATGGGCGCGATCCTCAACGGCATCGCGCTGCACGGCGGCACCCGCCCGTACGGCGGCACCTTCCTGGTGTTCAGCGACTACATGCGTCCGGCGGTGCGCCTGGCGGCCCTGATGAAGGTCCCGTCGATCTTCGTCTGGACGCACGACTCCATCGGCCTCGGCGAGGACGGCCCGACGCACCAGCCGATCGAGCACGTCGCCTCGCTGCGCGCGATCCCCGGCTTCTCGCTGGTCCGCCCGGCGGACGCCAACGAGACCGCCGCCGCGTGGAAGACGATCCTGGAGAACCCCAGCGGCCCGGCCGGCCTGGCGCTGACCCGCCAGGGCGTTCCGACGCTGGAGGGCGTGACCGCCGACGGCGTCGCCAAGGGCGGTTACGTCCTGGCCGACGCCACCAACGGCAACCCCGAGCTGATCCTGATGGCGACCGGTTCCGAGGTCCAGCTGGCCGTCGAGGCCCGCCAGGCCCTGGAAGCCGAGGGCGTGGCCACCCGCGTCGTGTCGTTCCCGTGCGTCGAGTGGTTCGACGCCCAGGACGAGGCGTACCGCGAGTCGGTGCTGCCGAGCTCGGTGAAGGCCCGCGTCTCGGTCGAGGCCGGCATCGCCATGCCGTGGTACCGGTTCGTCAAGGACGCCGGTGAGTCGGTCTCGCTGGAGCACTTCGGCGCTTCCGCCGACTACAAGACCCTTTACGAGCAGTTCGGCATCACCACCGAAGCCGTTGTCGCAGCTGCTCGACGCAGCCTGAGCAACGCCAAGCAGGCGTGAGCGGAGGAATTTCTGTGACGACCAACGCGAACCTCAAGGCCCTGACCGAGGCCGGAGTTTCGATCTGGCTGGACGACCTGTCCCGCCATCGCATCAGCTCGGGCAACCTGGCCCAGCTGATCACCGACCAGGCGGTCGTCGGGGTCACGAGCAACCCGACGATCTTCGCCAATGCGCTGTCCAACGCCGCCGACTACGCCGACAAGGTCAAGGACCTCGCGGCGCGCGGTGCGAGCGTGGACGACACCATCCGCGAGCTGACCACCGCGGACGTACGGGACGCGGCGGACATCTTCCGCGACGTCTACGAGCAGACCGGTGGTGTCGACGGGCGGGTGTCGCTGGAGGTCGACCCGCGGCTGGCGCACGACACCGACAAGACGGTCGCCGAGGCGATCGATCTGTGGAAGGCCGTGGACCGGCCGAACCTGATGGTCAAGATCCCGGCCACGGTGGCGGGCCTGCCGGCGATCACGAAGGTGATCGCCGAGGGCATCAGCGTCAACGTGACCCTGATCTTCTCCGTCGAGCGCTACAAGGCCGTCATGGACGCCTACCTCGCCGGTCTGGAGCAGGCCAAGGCTAACGGCCACGACCTCGCTTCGATCGAGTCGGTGGCGTCGTTCTTCGTCTCCCGCGTGGACACCGAGATCGACAAGCGGCTGGACGCCATGCAGGAGGGCCACCCGCTGCGCGGGCAGGCCGCGATCGCCAACGCCCGCCTGGCCTACGCCGCCTACCAGGAGGTCTTCTCCTCCGAGCGCTGGAAGGCGCTGCAGGCCGAGGGTGCTCGGGCGCAGCGCCCGCTGTGGGCCTCGACCGGGGTGAAGGACAAGTCCTACTCCGACACCCGCTACGTCGACGAGCTCGCCGCGCCGAACACGGTCAACACCATGCCGGAGTCGACGCTGCAGGCCACCGCCGACCACGCTGACGTGCGCGGTGACCTGGTCAGCGGCACCGCCGAGGCCTCGCAGAAGGTCTTCGACGACCTCGCCGCCGCGGGCATCGACCTCGACGACGTCTTCACCGCCCTGGAAACCGAAGGCGTCGACAAGTTCGAGAAGTCCTGGACCGAACTCCTGGACACGGTCGCCGCTCAGCTGGAGCAGGCCAAGTAAGTAACGCCACGTGCGTTGAGTCGGTCCGGGCCGGTGCGGCGTCATGTCGCACCGGCCCGGATCGGCGAGAATCCCCTACGAACTAAAAACTCTTTCGAGCCCTGAAGGATCTTCATGGCAACCGATGTTTCTGTCGAAATTGCCGACACGGCGCTGGCGGCCGAGGCTCGCCCACTGGTCGAGCGGCTGACCGCCGACGCGGTTGCCGGCAAGCTCGCCGCCCAGGACGCCACGCTGTGGGGCACCGACGCCGAGCCCGAGGCGTCCATCCGCCTCTCCTGGACCACCCTCGCCGAGAGCTCCCGCCCGCTGCTCGCCGAGATCGACGCGCTGCGCGCCGAGCTGCACGCCGAAGGGCTGGACCGCGTCGTGCTGGCCGGCATGGGCGGCTCCTCGCTGGCACCCGAGGTGATCACCGGCACCACCGGTGTCCCGCTGACGGTGCTCGACACCACCGACCCCAGCCAGGTCGCCGACGCGCTGGCGGGTGATCTGGACCGGACCGTGCTGGTCGTCTCCTCCAAGTCGGGCACGACCGTCGAGACCGACTCGCACCGCCGGATCTTCGAGAAGGCCTTCTCGCAAAACGGAATCGATCCTGTGACCCGCATCATCGTGGTCACCGACCCCGGTTCCCCGATGGAGACCGCGGCCCGCGAGGCCGGCTACCGCAAGGTCTTCACGGCCGACCCGAACGTGGGCGGCCGCTACTCGGCGCTGACCGCGTTCGGTCTCGTCCCGGCCGGTCTGGCGGGCGCCGACGTCGCCGCGCTGCTCGACGACGCCGCGAGCGCGTTCAAGGCGGTGAGCCTGGACTCGCCCGAGAACCCGGCCGTCGTCCTCGCCGCCGCCATCGGCGCGGCCCACGACAGGGGCGCCGAGAAGCTGGTCTTCGCCGACACCGGTTCCGGCATCGTCGGTTTCGGTGACTGGGTGGAGCAGCTGATCGCCGAGTCCACCGGCAAGAACGGCACCGGCGTGCTGCCGGTCGTGGTGGAGAGCCCCGACGCCCCCGGCTTCGTCGACGCCGGTGCCGACGCCACCACCGTGGCCGTGGGACCGGGTGTCGACACCGCGAGGATCAGCACCGACGGCCCGCTGGGCGGGCAGCTGCTGCTGTGGGAGTTCGCCACCGCGCTCGCCGGCCGGCTGCTGGGCATCAACCCGTTCGACCAGCCCGACGTGGAGGCCGCGAAGAAGGCGGCACGCGCGCTGCTGGACGGCCCGGCGGGCGGGCCCGCGGCGACCCCGGCGGTCGTCGACGGCTCCATCGAGGTGCACCCCTCCGGCGATTGGGCCTCGGCCGGCGTCGGCAACGTGACCGAGGCGCTGCGCGCGTTCCTGGCCACCGCCCCGACCAGCGGCTACCTGGCGATCCAGGCCTACCTGGACCGCCTCGACGACGCCTCCGCCGCGGTGCTGCGCACCGAGCTGGCGCGGCGGACCGGGCTGCAGACCACGTTCGGCTGGGGTCCGCGGTTCCTACACTCCACCGGCCAGTACCACAAGGGCGGCCACCAGAACGGCCTGTTCCTGCAGATCACCGGCGACTCCGAGGGCGACCTGGAGGTGCCGGAGCGGCCGTACACGCTGGCCGGTCTGCAGCGCGCCCAGGCGCTGGGCGACGGGCAGGTGCTGGCCGACCACGGCCGTCCGGTGCTGCGCCTGCACCTCACCGACCGCGCGGCCGGGCTCGTCGAGCTCGTCAAGGCCGTGCAGAACCTCCACCAGGGAGGACGAGCGTGAACAGCAGCGAATGGACGAACCCGCTGCGGGATCCCCGGGACAAAAGACTCCCGCGGATCGCCGGGCCCTGCGGCCTGACGATCTTCGGCGTCACCGGTGACCTCTCCCGCAAGAAGCTGATGCCGGCGATCTACGACCTGGCCAACCGCGGCCTGCTGCCGCCGGGCTTCGCGCTGACCGGCTTCGCCCGCCGCGACTGGGCCGACCAGGACTTCATGCAGGTCGTCTACGAGGCGGTCAAGGAGAACGCCCGGACCCCGTTCCACCAGACGGTCTGGGACCGGCTGGCGGAGGGCATCCGGTTCGTGCCGGGTTCCTTCGACGACGACGCGGCGTTCGACAAACTCGCCGACACCGTCAAGGAGCTCGACGCCGACCGGGGCACCGGCGGCAACCACGCGTTCTACCTGTCGGTGCCGCCGTCGGCGTTCCCGACGGTGCTCAAGCAGCTGTCCCGGTCCGGTCTGACCGACCCGACCGACGAGAGCTGGCGCCGGGTGGTCATCGAGAAGCCGTTCGGGCACGACTCCGACAGCGCCAAGGAGCTCAACCGGATCGTCAACGACGTCTTCCCCGAGGAGTCGGTGTTCCGCATCGACCACTACCTCGGCAAGGAGACGGTGCAGAACATCCTGGCGCTGCGCTTCGCGAACCAGCTGTTCGAGCCGATCTGGAACGCGCACTACGTCGACCACGTGCAGATCACCATGGCCGAGGACATCGGCCTGGGCGGTCGCGCGGGGTACTACGACGGCATCGGCGCGGCCCGGGACGTCATCCAGAACCACCTGCTGCAGCTGATGGCGCTCACGGCGATGGAGGAGCCGGTCTCCTTCTCGCCGGACGACCTGCGCGCGGAGAAGATCAAGGTGCTCTCGGCGACCAAGCCGGTGGGCCCCTTCGACCACACCACCGCTCGCGGTCAGTACACCGGTGGCTGGCAGGGCGGTTCGCTGGTGCCGGGTCTGCACGAGGAGGGCGGTTTCGCGTCCGACTCGATCACCGAGACCTACGCGGCGATCACCCTGGAGGTGGAGAGCCGCCGCTGGGCGGGCGTGCCGTTCTACCTGCGCTCGGGCAAGCGGCTGGGCCGCCGGGTCACCGAGATCGCCGTGGTGTTCAAGCGCGCGCCGCACCTGCCGTTCGACTCCACGATGACCGAGGAGCTGGGGCAGAACGCCCTGGTGATCCGGGTGCAGCCGGACGAGGGCGTGACGATGCGCTTCGGCGCGAAGGTTCCGGGCACCTCCATGGAGGTCCGGGACGTCACGATGGACTTCGGTTACGGCCACGCCTTCACCGAGTCCTCGCCGGAGGCCTACGAGCGGCTGATCCTGGACGTGCTGCTGGGTGAGCCCTCGCTGTTCCCGGTGAACGAAGAAGTCGAACTGTCCTGGAACATCCTGGACCCGGTGCTGCAGCACTGGGAGTCCCGCGGCAAGCCCGAGCCGTACAAGGCCGGGACCTGGGGTCCGTCCTCCGCGGACGAGATGCTGGCCCGCACCGGACGCGTCTGGAGGCGACCGTGATCATCGACCTGCCGTCGACAACCACCTCGCAGGTCAACAAGAAGCTGGTGGAGCTGCGCGAGTCCGGTGGCGCGGTGGCGCTCGGCCGGGTGCTGACGCTGGTGATCGCCACCGGCGACGGCACCGAGGTGGAGAAGGCGATCCAGGCCGCCAACGACGCGAGCCGGGAGCACCCGTGCCGCGTGATCGTGGTCGCCAGCGGTGCCCGCCAGGCGGCTCCGCGGCTGGACGCGCAGATCCGCGTGGGCGGCGACGCCGGTGCCTCCGAGGTCATCGTGCTGCGGCTGTACGGCCCGCTGGCCGACGAGGGCGCGGGTTCGGTCGTGCCGCTGCTGCTGCCGGACGCCCCGGTGGTGACCTGGTGGCCGACCGACGCGCCGGCTGCTCCGGCGAAGGACCCGCTGGGTGCGCTGTCGCACCGCCGCATCACCGACGCGGCGGCCGAGGGCGACCCGATCGAGGCCCTGCAGAAGCGGATCCAGTCCTACGTGGACGGTGACACCGACCTGGCCTGGACGCGTCTGACGTCCTGGCGGGCGATGCTGTCGGCGGCGATGGACCTGCCTCCGCACGAGCGCGTCACCTCGGCGACCGTCACCGGTGCCTCCGACTCGCCCTCGACGGATCTGCTGGCGGGCTGGCTGTCGGCCTACCTGGAGATCCCGGTGCGCCGGCTGGAGAGCACGCGGGCCGGTTCGGGCATCTACTCGGCCTTGCTGGAGCGCCCCTCCGGCAACATCGAGATCGTCCGGCCGGACGGCAAGGTCGGCACGCTGACCCAGCCGGGGCAGCCGGACCGGCGGATCTCGTTGCAGCGCCGCGAGGTCCAGGACTGCCTGAGCGAGGAGCTGCGCCGCCTCGACCCGGACGAGATCTACGAGGTCACCCTGGGTGGGCTCAAGGGCATCGTGCGCGGCGAGGACGCCGAGGACTCCGACGAGGAAGGGGACGAGCAGTGAGCCGTCCCGAGGCCCTCGTCCACTCCGGCGGCGACGTGCTCGCCGCCGCGGTGGCGGCCCGGCTGATCACCGCGATCACCGACGCGCAGGCCGCTCGCGGCTCGGCGTCGGTGGTGCTCACCGGTGGCCGCACCGGCATCGGCGTGCTGGAGCAGGTCCGCCTCTCCCCCGCGCTGGGCGCGGTGGACTGGTCCGCTGTGGACGTCTTCTGGGGCGACGAGCGGTTCCTGCCCGACGGCGACGGCGAGCGCAACGAGACGCAGGCCCGGCAGGCTCTGCTGGACCACGTCGACGTCGACCCGGCGCGAGCGCACCCGATGGCGCCTTCGGACGGCGAGTTCGGTTCGGACGCGGACGCCGCCGCGGCGCACTACGCCGAGCTGCTCGCCGGGCTGGCACCCGAGGGTGCTGCCGTGCCGCGGTTCGACGTGCTGATGCTGGGAGTCGGCGAGGAGGGCCACACGGCCTCGCTGTTCCCGGACACGCCGTACGTGCGGGAGGACTCCCGCACGGTGGTGGGCGTGCACGACTGCCCGAAGCCGCCGCCCACCCGGATCTCGCTGACGCTGCCCGCGATCGGCGCCGCGTCCGAGGTCTGGCTGATGACCACCGGCAAGGCCAAGGCCGAACCAGTGGCGTCCGCTCTGGGCGGCGCGAAGCCGGTCGACATCCCCGCCGCGGGAGCCGTCGGCCGCGATCGCACGCTCTGGCTGCTCGACACCGACGCGGCGGCCCAGCTCGGCTGAGAGCTGTTGAGGATGCGGCTCCGCCGCATTCATGAACAGCTCCTAGTTCCGGCAAGAACGTGAACGCGCCTCCTTCTCGCTGAAGGGGGCGCGTTCACGTTAGCCCCGATCGGTGATGACCTGTGCGGCGGGCGCGGTGGGGCAATACGCTGTGGCGCGGTCGATGATCGCGGCGAAGGGGATCCGATGCGGAAGCTCGGTTTGCTCGGCACGGCAATGGGTTTGGCAGCGGCCCTGGTGGGGTTGCTGGGCACGGCCGGGGTCGCCGCGCCGTCGAGCACCGAGATGCGCGGCGTGTGGATCGCCAGCGTCGCCAACATCGACTGGCCCAGTCGGCAGGGGTTGTCGGCCGAGCAGCAGAGGTCCGAGTACCGGGCGGTGCTGGACCGGGCCGTGGCGAACCGGATGAACGCGGTGTTCGTGCAGGTCCGGCCGACCGCGGACGCGTTCTGGCCCTCGCCGCTGGAGCCGTGGTCGCACTGGCTGACCGGGCAGCAGGGCCGCGATCCCGGCTACGACCCGATGCGGTTCCTCGTCGACGAGGCGCACCAGCGCGGCCTGGAGTTCCACGCCTGGTTCAACCCGTACCGGGTCAGCATGACCGACGACCCGAACTCGCTGGTCCCCACGCACCCGGCCCGGATCCATCCGGAGTGGACGTTCTCCTACGGCGGCAAGCTGTACTACGACCCGGGCGTGCCGCAGGTCCGGCAGTTCGTCACCGACGCGATCATGGACGCCGTGTCGCGCTACGACGTCGACGGCGTGCACCTCGACGACTACTTCTACCCCTACCCCGTCGACGGTCAGCGGATCCCGGACGAGGGGACCTTCGCCGCGCACGGCAAGGGCTTCGACAACATCGACGACTGGCGCCGCGACAACGTCAACGACCTGATCTCGGGGCTGGACGAGCGGGTGCACGCGGTCCGGCCGCGCGCCGAGTTCGGCGTCAGCCCGTTCGGCATCTGGCGCAACGCGAGCAGCGACCCCGCCGGTTCGGACACCAACGGCATGGAGTCCTACTCGTCCATCTTCGCCGACACCCGCCGCTGGGTCCGCGAAGGCTGGGTGGACTACATCGCTCCCCAGGTCTACTGGCAGTTCGGCCACCCGGCTGCCGACTACGCCAAGGTCGTCCCCTGGTGGTCCGGGACCGTCGAGGGCACCGACGTGAAGCTCTACATCGGCCAGGCCGCCTACAAGGTCGGCCAGCCCCACTGGACCGACCCGGCCGAACTCACCAACCACCTCGCCTTCAACGCCGGCCAACCCAACGTCGCGGGCGACATCTACTTCAGCGCCAAGTCCCTCACCACGGTCGCCGAAGAAGCCATGGCCCGAGTGGTCCAAGACCACTACACCCCCTGAACCCGGAACACCGCAGTAATCCGAGGACGGAATACCGCAGTAATCAGACCCCCGATTACCGCCGCAATCCGACCCCGACCACCCCCGTGGCCCCGGAAACCTGCTGGAACCCGGAATACCGCAGTAATCGGGTACCGGATTACTGCGGTGTTCCGGCGACGGATTGCTGCGGTATTCCTGAACCGGGACGGGTCAGGCTTCGCGGTAGAGCTGGAGGCGGAGGTCCCGGGCCTTGGTCATGTGGGTTCTGGCGAGGGCGCCGGCGCGGTCCGCGTCTCGGGATTCGATGGCCTGGATCAGCTCGTGGTGTTCGGCGAGGGCTTCGGCCCAGCGGCCGGGGATCTCCAGGGTCGTGGCCGGGTACCGGGTGAGGTGGTTGTTGAGCCTGGTCAGCAGGTCCACGACCGTGCCGTTGTGGCTCGCGGTCCAGATCGCCTCGTGGACGGCGCGGTTGGCCGACGCCATCGCCGCCGGGTCCTCCTGGGAGACGGCGTCCATGGCGGACTGGGCCTTGTGGATGCGGATGAGGTCGAAGTCGCTGTGCCGGGTCGCGGCGGCCAAAGCCGCCGTGGCCTCCAGGGCGATGCGGACCTCGTAGATCTCCAGGATCTCCTCAGGACTGCGGGAGCGGACGCGCATGCCGCGGTCACCGCGTTCGACGAGTCCGTCCTGCTGGAGCCTGCGGAGGGCTTCGCGGATCGGCGTGCGGCTGGTGCCGTACCGCTCGGCGAGCGCCAGCTCCACCAGGTTGGCACCGGCGTCGAAGGTGCCGTCCACGATCTCGCCGCGCAGCCGCTCGTACACCTCGGACAGGGCCGCCATCTCCTTCATCGCTGGGTCCACCTGGCAGAAGGCCAGGATACTCAGACCGTCGCAGCCCCCGCCCCGGCGAGCCTGCCGAACACCGCGCCCGAGGTCAGTCCGCTGCCTCCCGGGTAGTTCCCGGAGAACAGCCCGCCGACCATCTCGCCGCAGGCGAACAGTCCCGCGATCGGCGAGCCGGAGGCGTCGAGCACGCGGGCGTCGGCGTCGACGTGCAGTCCGCCGAAGGTGAAGGTGATGCCGCACCCGACCGCGAATCCGCAGTAGGGCGGGGTGTCGAGGGCGAGGGCCCAGTTGGACTTGGGCGGTTCGACGTGCGCGGCGCGGCCGTCCTTGACCGCGGGGTCGAACTCGGCGTCCACGATGGACTCGTTGAACTCCCGCGCGGTCCGGGCGAGTCGGTCGGTGTCGATGCCCAGCGCCTCGGCGAGTTCGGGCAGCGTGTCGGCCTGCGCGGCGGCGATCGGGTGCGAGTCGTACTCCTCCGCGCGCAGCAGCGGGCGGGTTTTCGCGTCGAAGAGCTGGAAGGCCCGTCCTCCGGGCTGGCGCAGGATCTCCCGGCCGTACTTGGCGTAGGTGTAGTTGCGGAAGTCGGCGCCCTCGTCGACGAAGCGCTCCCCCGCCCGGTTGACCACGATCCCGATCGGATAGCTCTGCCGGGTCAGCTGGTTGGTCAGCTCGCGGTTCCCGCCGTCGGGGTCGGCGTCGGCGTCCCACGCGGTGCTGTGGCATGTCGTCCAGTCGCCGTGCGGCACGGCGCCGGCGGCCAGCGCGAGGTCGAGGACGTCGCCGGTGTTGGTCGGCGTGCCGCGCACGTAGGCGGCTGCCCACTCCGGGCCGAGGTGGCGAGCCCTGCGTTCGGCGGAGGCCTCGAAGCCCCCGGCGGCCAGCACGATCGCCCCGGCCGACACCCGGTGCTCGGTTCCCCCGGCCCGGTAGGTGACGGCGCGGTCGTCGAGGTGCAGCGCGGTGACCTCAGCGCCGTAGCGGATCTCGACGCCCTCCTGCCGCGCGGCGGCGGTGTGCTGGGCGATCAGGCCCTTGCCACCGTCGACGGTGCCGACGTAGAGCCCGCCGGAGAACACCCACTTGCCGCCGGAGAGGTAGGCCTGCCGCTCGTACATCAGCCGCCAGGTCAGGCCCTTGCCCGCCAGCCACCGCACGGTGTCGGTGGACCGCGAGACCAGGACCTCGGTGAGCACCGGGTCGCAGCGTCCCCCGGTCACCCGGTCCATGTCGGCGTGGAACGCGCTCGGCGGGTAGGCGGGCACGACCGAATCGGCGTGCCGCTCATCGGGTTCGAGCAGGTCGGCGACGTCGTCGATGTCGTCGAAGGTGAACCGGAACGCCCCCGCCGTGTAGAAGGAGTTGCCACCTGCCTCGGCTTCCGGGGCCTTCTCCAGCAGCAACACCCGGGCACCCCGCTCGGCGGCGGAGTGCACCGCCGAGAACCCCGCGTTGCCCCCACCGACCACCACGACGTCGAAGTCCACCACGCACCTCCTGCACACGACTGTATACAGAAGAATACCGACCGGAGGGCCGTTTGGGAACGACGTGCGAGCGCTGGTCGCTCAGGTGCGCTCGGCGAAGGCTTCGACCTGGGTGGTCGTTCCCGCGACGATCAGCGTGTCCTGCTGGCCGACGGTGGTCTCGGCCGTGGCGTAGGTGAAGTCCTCCCCCGGCCGCTTGATGCCGACGACCGTCACGCCGTATTTGGAGCGCAGCTTCAGCTCGCCCAGGGTGTTGCCAACGGCCTCGGCGGGCGCGTGGGTCTTGACCAGCGCGTAGTGCTCGGCGAGCTCGATGTAGTCGAGCATCCGGCCGTTGACCAGGTGCGCGACCCGCTCCCCCATCTCGTGCTCGGGCAGCACCACGTGGTGCGCGCCGACGCGCTCCAGGATGCGTCCGTGCTGGCGGCTGGTGGCCTTGGCCCAGATGTGCGGGATGCCGAAGTCCGCCAGCAGCGAGGTGGTGAGGATGCTGGCCTCCAGCTCGGTGCCGATGGCGACCACGGCCCGCTTGAACTGGTGCACGCCGAGCTGGCGCAGGCTCTCGGGATCGGTGCTGTCGGCGACGGCGGTGTGAGTGAGCTCGTCGGCGTGGCGCTGCACCACGTTCGGCCGCGAGTCCAGCGCCAGCACCTCCGAGCCGCGCCGCACGAGTTCGGCGGCCAGCGAGCTGCCGAAGCGGCCGAGGCCGATGACCACGATCTGGTTGGTGTCGTCGTTCTTAGCCAACGATGGGTCGCTCCTCCGGTAGTTCGTAGCGGCGCCCGCGCTCGCGGAGCGCCAGCGCGGACGCGAGGGTGATCGGACCGAGCCTGCCGATGAACATCAGCAGCACCAGCAGTGTCTGCCCGAATGCCGGCAGCTGTGCGGTGATCCCGGTCGACAGACCGACCGTGGCGAACGCCGACACCGCTTCGAAGAGCACCTCGTCCAGCCCGAACGGGGTGATCACCAGCAAGATCAGCACGGTCAGCATGACCAGGGCGACCCCGAGCAGCACGATCGTGAGCGCCTGGCGCTGCACCGCTCCCGGCAGCTGCCTGCCCATCACGTGCACGGTGGGCTCGCCGCGGATCTCGGCGAGGATCACGTACGCCAGCAGCGCGAAGGTGGTGACCTTGATGCCACCGGCCGTGCCCGCGCTGCCGCCGCCGATGAACATCAGGATGTCCTGCAGCAGCAAGGTCCCGGGGTGGAAGGCCGCGACGTCGAGGATGTTGAACCCGGCGGTCCGCGGCATGACCCCGCTGGAGAACCCGGCCACCAGCTTGCCCGGCCAGGACATGGGCCCGAGGGTGCCGGGGTTGGTCCACTCCGCGGCGGTGATCCCGACCGCGCCCACGACCAGCAGCAACGCGGTCGCCTGCAGGGTGACCTTGGCGTGCATGGTCCAGCGGCGCGACACCCGCAGGTGCCGGAAGATCTCCACCCACACCGGGAAGCCGAGACCGCCGGCGATCACCGCGAGGCAGATCGGCAGGAGGAAGTACGGGTCGGTGGCGAAGGACATCAGGTTGTCGCTGCGCAGCGCGAACCCGGCGTTGTTGAAGGCCGAGACCGCGTGGAAGACGCCCTCGTAGATCGCCCGCCCCAGGCCCAGCTCGTAGCCGATGACCAGCCGCGCGGTCAGCAGCGCCGCCACGACCAGCTCGAACAGCAGGCTGAGGCCGATCACCCGGAAGACCGTGCGGCGCACGTCGCCCAGCCCGAGGGCCTTGGTCTCGGCCTGCGCGGTCAGCCGCATCCGCAGTCCGAAGCGGCGGAACATCACCAGGCTGAGCAGCGAGGCGACGGTCATGATGCCCAGGCCACCGAGCTGGATCAGCACGATGATGACCACTTCGCCCGCGGTGGAGAAGTGGGTGGGCGTGTCCAGCACGATCAGCCCGGTCACGCACACCGCCGAGGTGGCGGTGAACAGCGCCGGGAGCAGATCGGTGGGCTCACCGGTCTCGGTCGAGAACGGCATCATCAACGCGACGGTGCCGACCGCGATCAGGGCTGCGAAACCCAGCACGATCGGCACCGATGGACGCCGCACGACGGCGGCGAACCCGCGCTCGAAAGCAGGGATGACGCTCACGGCAGCACCCTACTTCGAAGGGACGATCAGGGTTCGCCGACCACCACGACGCCGTCGCTGTCGGCGTAGACGTACTCGCCGGGCACGAACTTCACGCCACCGAGCTCGACGACCTCGTCGAGAACGCCTTCACCGGTCTTGGTGGACTTGCGCGGGTTGGTGCCCAGCGCCTTGACGCCGAACTCCATGCCCCCGATGACCGCGGAGTCGCGGATCGCGCCGTTGACGATGATGCCGCTCCAGCCGTTGGACCGGCCGAGCTCGGCGATGAGGTCGCCGACCAGGGCGGTGTGGATCGAGCCCGCGCCGTCGATGACCAGCACAGCTCCGTCGCCGGGCTCGGAGAGGGTCTTCTTCAGCAGCGCGTTGTCCTGGAAGCAGGTGACCGTGCGAACGCGCCCCTCGAAGGCCACCACACCGCCGTAGTTGCGGAACTGCACATCGCAGCTGCGCACCTCCGGCCCCTCCCGATCCGCCAGATCAGCCGTCGCCGTTGCCATCAATGCCTCCCAAGAGAACCTCAAAGACCAAAAGAACCCTACCCGCCAGTAACAAAACGAGCCAACCCCAACAAAACAACCCAGCCCCCGTCAGGCAAGCACCGAAGGTGCTTTCTCACTACCCCACCCCAGCAACTCGCACCGCCGCGGGTTCTGAGCGGCTCTCTGGGGAGGACAGCCGTAGCGCCGTGTTTGGTCATACACAAGTCTCGGATCCCGGAGCCAGAGAGCCGCTCAGGTTCCGCTTCCCGCACCGCCAAGCAACACGACCACTGAGTAGTTGCAGTAGACCTGACCAAAAGAAAGAGCCGGGTTCGGGAACAAATCCCGAACCCGGCTCTCCAATACCTCTACCGCCCCTTACGCTCCCGGAGCTTCTCCAGCGCTTCGTCGAGGATCTTCATCCCATCCTCATCGCTGCGCCGCTCCTTCACGTACGCGAGGTGGCTCTTGTAGGGCTCGTTGCGCTTCGCCGCCGGAGGGTTCTGCTCGTCCCGGCCTGCGGGCAATCCGCAGCGCGGGCAGTCCCACTCCTCCGGCACTTCGGCGTCGAGCGCGAACGACGGCGTGCTGTGGTGCGCGTTGGCGCACCAGTAGTCGATCCGCTTCCGCGGAGCGGCTTCCCCCCGCTCAGACTCGCCTACCGTGGGGCCCGAGCCCACACGAGTGCCGCGAATGGCATTACCGCCAGTCATCCATCCTCACCCACCAAGCGGCCCGGGGTTGCTCGACCGTCAACAGGCCCGGTCGATCAACCGATCTTGATCAACAGGCCGACGCCGATGATGGAGATGACCCACAGCGCCATGACGAACAGCGTCATTCGGTCGAGGTTCTTCTCCGCCACGCTGGAGCCGGCCAGGTTTGACTGCATACCGCCGCCGAACAGCGAGGAGAGTCCGCCCCCCTTGGCCCGGTGCAGCAGGACAAGCAGCACCAGCAGGACACTCGTCACGATCAACATGATCTGCAGGAAAAGAGTCATATCGTCCTCGTTCGCACAGCGGTTCGCAACCTAGAGTACCGGCCCGCCAACCCCCAGTTGACCAGTCCACCCATTTACGCACCGAGGGTCCCACACGCCGACCTGTGATTCTTCGGCGGGCGACAACCGGACACCGGAAATCTTGAAGTGGAATTCACCCGAAACGACGAGAGGGCGCCCCGGTGCCGACCGGGGCGCCCTCTCGCGCAGGTCACGGCAGCGGTCCGCCCGCGGCCATGGCGGAGAGCTTGGCGAACTCGTCGGCGTTGAGGCTCGCGCCACCGACCAGCGCGCCGTCGACGTCGCTCTGGCCGACCAGCTCACCGATGTTGCTGGACTTCACCGAGCCGCCGTAGAGCACGCGGATCTCGTCGGAGATCTCCTTGCCGTACTTGTCGCTGAGCGCCTGCCGCAGCGCGCCGCAGACCTCCTGGGCGTCGGCGGCGGTGGCCACCTTGCCGGTGCCGATGGCCCAGACGGGCTCGTAGGCGACGACGACCTGGCGGACCTGCTCGGCCTTGAGGCCCTTGAGCCCGTTGATGAGCTGCGTGGTGCAGTGCTCCACGTGGCCGCCGGCCTCGCGCACGTCGAGGGCTTCGCCGACGCAGAGGATCGGCGACATCTCGTTCTTGAGGACCTGGCGGACCTTCTTGTTGACGAGCTCGTCGGTCTCGGCGTGGTACTCGCGGCGCTCCGAGTGCCCGACGACCACGTAGCTGCACCCGAGCTTGGCGAGCATCGGTCCCGAGACCTCACCGGTGTAGGCACCGGACTCGTGCTCGGAGACGTCCTGGGCACCGTACTTGATGCCCAGCTTGTCGCCGTCGATGAGCGTCTGGACGCTGCGGATGTCGGTGAACGGCGGGATGACCGCCACCTCGACCTTGGCCAGGTACTTCTCCGGCAGCGTGAAGGCGAGCTTCTGCACCAGGGCGATGGCCTCGAGGTGGTTGAGGTTCATCTTCCAGTTGCCGGCGATGAGGGGCTGACGAGCCATCAGGCTTCACCTTCCAGGACCTGAACACCCGGGAGCTCCTTGCCCTCCAGGTACTCCAGCGACGCGCCACCGCCGGTGGAGATGTGCGAGAAGCCGTCCTCGGGCAGGCCGAGGGTGCGCACGGCCGCGGCCGAGTCGCCGCCGCCGACGACGCTGAAGGCCTCGGAGTCGACGATGGCCTGCGCGATTCCCCGGGTGCCTTCGGCGAAGGCCGGGAACTCGAACACGCCCGCCGGGCCGTTCCAGAACACGGTGCCGGCACCGCGCAGGACCTCGGCGAACTGCTCGACGCTGCGGGGGCCGATGTCCAGGCCCATCCAGCCGTCCGGGATGGCGTCGGCGTCGACGGTCTGCTTCTCGGCGTCGGCGGCGAAGCGGTCGCCCGCCACGATGTCGACCGGCAGCACGATCTTGTCGGCGGCGTCGGCGAGCAGCTTCTTGGTGTTGTCGATCTGGTCTTCCTGCAGCAGCGAGGAGCCCACGCCGTAGCCCTGCGCGGCCAGGAAGGTGTAGGCCATGCCGCCGCCGATGAGCAGCTTGTCGACCTTGGGCAGCAGCGCCTTGATCACGCCGAGCTTGTCGGAGACCTTGGAACCGCCGAGCACCACCGCGTAGGGGCGCTTGGCGTCGCCGGTGAGGGTGCGCAGGACCTCCACCTCGGCGAGCACGAGGCCGCCTGCGTAGGCGGGCAGCTTCTTGGCGACGTCGAAGACCGAGGCCTGCTTGCGGTGCATGACGCCGAAGCCGTCGGAGACGAAGGCGGCGCCGTCGCCGACCAGGGCGGCGAGGTCGGCGGCCAGCGACTCGCGCTCGGCGTCGTCCTTGCTGGTCTCGCGGGCGTCGAAGCGCACGTTCTCCAGCAGCGCGACGCCGCCGTCGGCCAGTCCCGCGACGGTGGACTTGGCGGACTCGCCGACCAGGTCACCGGCCAGCGCGACGTCGGAGCCCAGCAGCTCGCCGAGGCGGCGGGCGACCGGTGCCAGCGAGAACTGCGGGTCGGGCTCACCCTTCGGGCGGCCGAGGTGCGCGGTGAGCACGACCTGCGCACCGGCTTCGGTGAGCTTGGTGACGGTCGGCAGCGAGGCGCGCACGCGGCCGTCGTCGGTGATCTTGTCGCCGTCCAGCGGCACGTTGAGGTCGGCGCGCACCAGGACGCGACGACCCCGCACGCCCTCGGACAGCAGATCGTCGAGGTTCTTCACGCTCTAACTCCTCGTGAGACGGGAAGACCCGCACGAGCCGGGCGGAAGCGCTGCGGCTCGTGCGGGTCTCATCCAGTGTTGCTCAGGCCAGCTTCGAGGCGACCAGGGCGGTGAGGTCGGCGAGGCGGTTGGAGTAGCCCCACTCGTTGTCGTACCAGCCGACGATCTTGACCTGGTTGCCGATGACCTTGGTCAGCGGCGCGTCGAAGATCGTCGAGTGCGGGTCGGTGACGATGTCGGAGGAGACGATCGGGTCCTCGTTGTACTTGAGGATGCCCTTGAAGCGGCCCTCGGCAGCGGCGGCCTTGAAGGCCTCGTTGACCGACTCGGTGGTGGCTTCCTTCTGCACGGTGGCGGTGAGGTCGGTGACCGAACCGGTCGGCACCGGCACGCGCATGGCGTAGCCGTCGAGCTTGCCGTTGAGCTCCGGGATGACCAGGCCGATGGCCTTGGCGGCGCCGGTGCTGGTCGGCACCACGTTGACCGCGGCGCCACGGGCGCGGCGCAGGTCCTTGTGCGGGCCGTCCTGCAGGTTCTGGTCCGCGGTGTAGGCGTGGACCGTGGTCATCAGGCCCTGCTCGATGCCGAAGGTGTCGTTGAGGACCTTCACCATCGGCGCGAGGCAGTTGGTGGTGCAGGAGGCGTTGGAGATGATGGTCTGCGTGCCGTCGTACTTCTCGTCGTTGGCACCCAGCACCACGGTCAGGTCCTCGCCCTTGGCCGGGGCGGAGATGATGACCTTCTTGGCGCCGCCCTCGTCGACGTGCTTGCGGGCGTCGGCGGCGTTGGTGAAGAAGCCGGTGGACTCGACGACGACGTCCACACCCAGGTCGCCCCACGGCAGCTTGCCCGGGTCACGCTCGGCGAGGATCTTGATGAGCTTGCCGCCCACCTCGATGCCCTCACCGGTGACCTTCACCTCCTGGTCGAGGCGACCAAGGATGCTGTCGTACTTGAGCAGGTGCGCCATGGTCGCGACGTCGCCCAGGTCGTTGGCGGCCACGATCTCGATGTCGTGATCGCTGGCGGTCGCCGCACGCCAGAAGTTCCGCCCGATCCGACCGAAGCCGTTGATACCTACGCGAACGGTCACGCCGATCTCTCCTCGTGACTGACCCGGCCGATGACTTCGGCGGGTGAGTTGATGGTCTCGGGTTCACCCTATCTGCCTCGACAGCCCCCGCACGTGGGCGGTCGCGGGCTGTCACAGCGCGTTCGGGTGAGCGACGCCGAGCATACCCGCCGAACCCCGAGCGGGCGGCATCTTTGCAGTTCAGAAGCCCACCCCCGGCGGTGACGAAAATGCGCCACCGGTGATCGGAATCTCTGCACCGGTTCGGCGAAGCCCCCAGCCCGAGAAACCGACCCGACGCACGTCAGGCAAGCGGCGAAGCCGCTTCCTCATCACCCCGGCTAAGCAACCGGCACCGCCGCGGGTTCTGACACGTCGTCTGGCGAGGACAGCCGTTGCGCCGTGTAGTGGACACACATCAGCAACGGATCCCGCAGCCAGACGACGTGTCAGGTTCCGCTACCCGCACCGCGAAGCAAACCAGATCTCGAACACCGCAGATCAAGCCTCGGCTTCGAGCATTTCCGCTGTTACTGCTGACTCCGTGTCCGGAACGCCGAGCTCGCGGGCGCGCTTGTCGGCCATCGCCAGCAACCGCCGGATGCGGCCGGCGACCGCGTCCTTGGTCATCGGCGGGTCGGCGAGCTGGCCGAGCTCCTCCAGCGACGCCTGGCGGTGGGCCAGTCGCAGCCGGCCGGCGACCGTGAGGTGGTCGGGCGCGTTGGGGCCGAGCAGGTCGAGGGCCCGCTCGACGCGGGCGGCCGAGGCGACCGCCGCGCGGGCCGACCGGCGCAGGTTCGCGTCGTCGAAGTTGGCCAGCCGGTTGGCGGTGGCGCGCACCTCGCGCCGCATCCGCCGCTCCTCCCAGGACAGCACGCTGGAGTG
This sequence comes from Saccharopolyspora terrae, assembly GCF_004348435.1. Lineage (NCBI taxonomy): Bacteria > Bacillati > Actinomycetota > Actinomycetes > Pseudonocardiales > Pseudonocardiaceae > Saccharopolyspora > Saccharopolyspora terrae. The sequence continues at coordinate 35,537 of NZ_SMKS01000055.1, forward strand.
CGCGCCGAGCCTGGTCAGCAGGGCTCCGATGGCGTCGCCGTCGCGGACCACGACGCGGTCCGCGCCGCGCACCTCGCGCGACTTGGCCGACACCCCGATCCGCCGGGCGGAGCCGACCAGCGCCAGCGCGGCTTCCGGTCCGGGGCAGGTGACCTCCAGGGAGGAGGACCTGCCGGGTTCGGTGAGCGAGCCGTGCGCGAGGAAGGCGCCGCGCCACGCGGCTTCGGAGTCGCAGGAGCCGCCGGAGACCACGTGCGCGGGCAGCCCGCGCACCGGACGTCCGCGCGGGTCGAGCAGCCCGGTCTGCCGGGCGAGCCCTTCGCCGTCCTTGACCACGCGCACCACGTAGCGGGTCCCCTTGCGCAGGCCGCCGGAGGTGATCACGTGCACGTCGGAGTGGTGTCCGAACAGCTCGTGGACCTCCTTGCGCAGCCTGCGCGCGGTGGATCCGCTGTCGAGTTCGGCCTCGACCACCACCCGGCCGGCGACGATGTGCAGTCCGCCGGCGAAGCGCAGCAACGACGAGACCTCCGCTCGTCGGCAGCACGTCTTGCTCACCGACAACCGGCTCAACTCGTCCTTGACCGCCGCGGTCATCGCCACTGGTCCGTCCTCCTCTCCAGTGCGGCCCGCAGGCTCGCCGCGAGCGCCTGCGGGTCGTGCCGTCCCGGCACGGCGGGCGCGGCGATCTTGTCCAGCAAGGTCCAGGCACCCAGGTCCGAGGCCGCCGAGCGCAACCGGTCCGGAGTGGGCACCGAGTCCGCATCGGCCAGCACGGCGTCGACCTTCAGCCGGGGCGCGTGTTGCGAGAGTACGTCCAGGTGTTGTTCGGGCGAGAAGCCCGCCGTCTCACCCGGCTGAGGGATGAGGTTGAGCACCACGAAACGCCGCGCCGACGTGGTCACCAGAGCCTCGTGCAGCTCCGGGACCAGCAGATGTGGCAGGACGCTGGTGAACCAGGAGCCGGGACCGAGCAGCACCAGATCCGCGTGGGTGACGGCCTCCACGGCCTGCGGGCACGCCGTCGGGGGACCATCACCGTTCGCGTGCAATCGCACTTGTTTCACCCGACCGGGTGTACTGGCGAGAGCGACCTGGCCTCGAATGGTGCGCACGGCCTCCGGATCGGAGTCCAAACCGACGACGTCGCCGATCATGTCCAGCGGCCGGGTCGACATCGGGAGCACCCGTCCCCGCACGCCGAGGAGCTCGCAGGCGTGGTCGAGCACCTCGACCGGGTCCTGCAGCACCTCCAGCAGACCGGCGAGCAGCAGGTTGCCGACCGCGTGCCCGGCCAGCGCTCCCGAACCGCCGAAGCGGTGCTGGAACACCTGCGACCACAGCTGCCCCCGCTCCCCGCCGTCGGCCAGCGCCGCGAGGGCTTTGCGCAGGTCGCCGGGCGGCAGCAGGCCGAGCTCGCGGCGCAGCCTGCCCGAGGACCCGCCGTCGTCGGCGACCGTGACCACGGCCGTCACGTCGGGGGTGATCCAGCGCAGCGCCGCCAAGGACGCCTGCAACCCGTGCCCGCCGCCCAGGGCGACCGCGCGGAGTGGCCGGTCTTCGCCCGTCACTCGCGCCCCAGGTCCCGGTGGACCGTCTTGACCATCATCCCGTCGTCCTCGGCGAGCCTGCGCGCCAGTTCTTCGACCAGCGCGACGCTGCGGTGCTTGCCGCCGGTGCAGCCCAGCGCCAGCGTCAGGTAGCGCTTGCCCTCCCGGTGGTAACCGGCGCCGACCAGCCGCAGCAGCTGCTGGTAGCTGTCCATGAACTCCTCGGCGCCCTCCTGGCCGAGCACGTAGTTGCGCACCTCCTCGTCGAGGCCGTTGAACTCGCGCAGCTCGGGGATCCAGAACGGGTTGGGCAGGAAGCGGCAGTCCATGACCAGGTCGGCGTCCATCGGCAGGCCGTACTTGTAGCCGAAGGACAGCACGGTCACGCGCGTGCGGGTGCTGGCCTCGGTGCCGAAGGCGTCCTCGATCTTGCTGCGCAGCTGGTGCACCGACAGACCGGTGGTGTCGAGCACCAGGTCCGCTTCCGAGCGCAGCCGCGACAGCAGCGAGCGCTCGGCGGCGATGCCGTCGGCCAGCCGGCCGTCGGCCTGCATCGGGTGGCCGCGCCGCACCTGCTCGAAGCGGCGGATCAGCACCTCGTCGGTGGCCTCCAGGAACAGCACCTTCGGCTTGTAGCCGCGGGCGTCGAGGTCCTTGATCACCGAGCCGAGGTCTTCGGTGAACGCGCGGCTGCGCACGTCCATCACCACCGCGACGCGGGTGATCTGGCCGCTGGAGCGGGCGCCCAGCTCGACCATGGTGGCGATCAGCTCCGGCGGCAGGTTGTCCACCACGAACCAGCCGAGGTCCTCCAGGCACTTGGCCGCGGTGCTGCGGCCGGCTCCGGACAGGCCGCTGACGACCGCGACCTCGATGCCCGAATGCTCGTCACTCACTTTGTTCCCCTTGTTTTCCGGCTGTCCCTTCGGCCAGCGCCGCGTGAACGGTTTCCGCGGTGCTGCGGCCGATCCCGGGTACCGCCACGATGTCCTCGACCGATGCCTGGCGAAGCTTCTTCACCGAGCCGAAGTGCTTGAGCAGCGCCGCGCGACGAGTCTCACCCAGACCCGGGATCGCGTCCAATGTGGAGCTCGTCATCCGCTTGCCCCGCTTCGACCGGTGGTAGCTGATGGCGAAGCGGTGCGCCTCGTCGCGCACCCGCTGCAACAGGTACAGCGCTTCGCTGTTGCGCGCCAGGATCACCGGATCGGGGTCGGCGGGCAGCCACACCTCTTCGAGGCGCTTGGCCAGGCCGATCACCGCGACGTCGGTGATGCCCATCTCGGTCAGCGCGTCGGCGGCGGCGTTGGCCTGCGGCCCGCCTCCGTCGATGACCAGCAGGTTCGGCGGGTAGGCGAACTTCTTGGGCCGTCCGGTGTCCGGGTCGATCCCGGACGGGGCGTCGGCTCCGTCCTCCCTCGCCTCCTCCTTCGCGGTTTCGCTGAGGTAGCGGGCGAAGCGGCGGCGCACGACCTCGTCGATCGAGCCGACGTCGCCGCCTTCGGCGCCCTCGCGGACCTCGAACCGGCGGTACTCGGACTTGCGCGGCACGCCGTCCTCGAAGACCACCAGCGAAGCCACCACGTCGCTGCCCTGCACGTGGCTGACGTCGATGCACTCGATGCGCAGCGGTGCGGTGTCCAGCGCGAGCGATTCCTGCAGCTCCTGCAGCGCGGCCGAGCGGGCGGTGAGGTCACCGGCCCGGCGCAGCTTGTACTGCTGGAACGCCTCCTTGGCGTTGCGCTCCACCGTTTCCATGAGCGCACGCTTATCACCGCGCTGCGGAACGCGCAGGCTGACGCGGCTGCCGCGCAGCTCGCCGAGCCAGCCGGCGATGGTCTCGGAGTCCTCGGGCAGCTCGGGCACGAGCACCTCGCGCGGCACCGGGCTCCCACCGGCGTCGGCCTGGTCGGCCAGCGCGGCCTGCTCCCCGTAGAACTGGGTGAGGAACTGCGAGGTGAGCGCGGCGGTGTCGGTCTCCTCCAGCTTGTCGATCACCCACCCGCGCTGACCGCGAACGCGGCCGCCGCGGATGTGGAAGACCTGCACGGCTGCGGCGAGTTCGTCCTCGGCGAAGGCCACCACGTCGGCGTCGGTGCCGTCGCCGAGCACCACCGCCTGCTTCTCCATCGCGCGGCGCAGCGCTTCGAGGTCGTCGCGCAGCCGGGCGGCCCGCTCGAACTCCAGCTCCGCCGAGGCCGCCTGCATCTGCTTGTCGAGCTTGCGCATCAGCTGGTCGGTCTGGCCGGCCAGGAAGTCGCAGAAGTCCTCGACGATCCCGCGGTGCTCCTCGGCGCTGACCCGGTCCACGCACGGCGCCGAGCACTTGCCGATGTAGCCGAGCAGGCACGGGCGGCCGATCTGCGAGTGCCGCTTGAACACCCCGGCCGAGCAGGTGCGCGCGGGGAACACCCGCAGCAGCAGGTCGAGGGTCTCCCGGATCGCCCACGCGTGGGCGTAGGGACCGAAGTAGCGCACGCCGCGCTTGCGCGGGCCGCGGTAGACGTGCAGCCGCGGGTACTCCTCGTGCAGCGTCACCGCCAGCACCGGGTAGGACTTGTCGTCGCGGTAGCGGACGTTGAACTTCGGGTCGTACTCCTTGATCCAGGAGTACTCCAGCTGCAGGGCCTCCACCTCGGTGCCCACCACGGTCCACCGCACGCCGGTGGCGGTGGTGACCATCTGCCGGGTGCGCGGATGCAACCCGGCGAGGTCGGCGAAGTACGAGGAGAGCCTGCTGCGCAAGCTCTTCGCCTTGCCGACGTAGATCACGCGCCCGGTGGCGTCGTGGAAGCGGTAGACGCCCGGGGCGTCCGGGATCGTGCCTGGTGCTGGTCGGTAGGTGGACGGGTCGGCCACGCCACCAGCCTACGTGCGAGCCCCGACGAACCTCGTCGGCGGCCGGTCCACCACACCGAGTGCGGTTGCGGGCACACTGGGTGGTCCACGATCTTCGCACGCACCGCCGGGAGGTCACCGTGAGCTACACCCACACCAGTCGTCCCGACCGAGGCCCCGAGCGCTCCGCCCCCGACCGCGCCGCGCTCGCCGAAGTGGGACCGGGCGTGCACGCCTGGGTGCAGCCGGACGGCTCGTGGTGGATCAACAACGCCGGTGCGGTGATCACCGACGACGGCATCGTGCTGGTGGACACCTGCGCGACCGCCGAGCGCACCCGGCGGTTCCTGGACGCGGTCCGCGCGGTCGGCGGCGAGGCTCCGATCCGCTTCGCGGTCAACACGCACCTGCACGGCGACCACACCCACGGCAACGCGCTGCTGCCGGATTCCACAGCGGTGGTGGGGCATTTCGCGACGCGCGACGGCATCCTCGCCGACACCCTGCTCACCGCGACGCCACCGGTCTGGGAACCCGTGCCGCAGTGGGAGATCACCGAGCACCGCGCACCGTCGGTGGTGCTGCGGGACTCGCTGACGCTGCACGTGGGCGAGCGCGCCGTCGAGCTGCACCACCCGGGTTTCGCCGCCCACACGCCCGGGGACGTGGTGGCGTGGGTTCCGGACGCGGCGGTGCTGTTCAGCGGCGACCTGCTGTTCCACGGCGTGACGCCGCTGGTGTTCATGGGTTCGGTGGAGGGCGCGCTGAAATCCTTGGAGTGGCTGGCCGGATTCCGGCCGACCGCGGTGGTTCCGGGCCACGGCCCGACGTTCCCCGGCTCCGCGCTCCCCCGCGTCCTGGAGGACCACGCGCGCTACTACCGCTTCGTCCTGGACACCGCGCGCAAGGGCCGCACCGACGGCCTCAGCCCGCTGGAGGCCGCGAAGCGCTGTGACCTCGGCGAATTCGCGAACTGGCCGGATTCCGAACGCATCGTGCTCAACGTCCACCGCGCCTACGCCGAGGCCGACGACCGCGACATGGACCTCGCCGAGGCGTTCGGCGACACCGTCACCTACAACGGCGGCCCCCTGCCGACCCACGTCTAGGTGTACTGACCTGAGAGGTTGGTTACGCGGCTGGCGGGTGGGCCGCCGATGCTGGTGTGGTGGCGGTGATGGTTGTAGCCGTGTAGCCAGCCGGGCAAGGCGGCGCGCCGTTGGGTCTCGGTGCTGTA